>JAZNAI010000001.1:0-2738 GCA_045586465.1 Acutalibacteraceae bacterium
CGTAACGGGTCTTGTAAGAGCAGAGGGCGCACCCTTAAGCTTCAACGGTTCCTGGGCACAGAATATCGGTGTAAACGAAACCTATATCGACTTTATGGGTGACAAGGGCGGTGTAAGACTTCAGTACTGCGGAAAGTATACATACTATACCGCAAGAGACGGAATGCTTATTGAAGAAAAGCCCGATTACAAGCTCAACGGTATGCACCACGACGAGGTTATCGACTTTGTTGAGTGCGTTCGACGGGGAGAAAGAAACCGCAACGACATTAAGTATGCTGTAGGTACCTCAAAGATTCTTCAGGCTATTTACGATTCCTCCGCTTCTCACAGAGAGGTTGTAATCGACGGCTGAAGTTTTAAGACATAAAAAATGCAGCTCCGGAGAAATTTACTCCGAAGCTGTTTTTTTGTTTATTTGTTTGTTTATTTTGCTGCTTCGTATGTGGCATAAGCTAAAATTCTGCCGCCGACAAAGTCAACACCGTAAAGAACGATTTCGTCTTCATAAACCTCAACAAGGTAGCCCTCGCTCATTGTGGGGTCGGTGCCCTCCCAGAGAACCTGATAGTCACCGGTAACACGGGGAGAGGAAACGGAAGAAACGTGAACGAAGGTTGCACCGTCTTCACCGTTTTTGGAAATGTTAAGGTCGGGATTGAGTGTCTGCATATGATATGCCCAATGTGAATGGCCGTTGAAGAAGAATACGTTGTCATAGACTCTCAGAAGCTCTCTGAGTCTTACTTCATCCGATGCGCCCTGTGTGTAGAACAGAGGATAGAACCAGCCGAGCTCATTCTGAAGATTGCCTGTGCTCATAAGGGGATTTCCTTTTGCAGAGTTAAGGAAGGTGTGGAAGAAAAGATAAACCGTATCATCCTTGTGCTCCTTAAGCTGAGCTTCAAGCCAGTCAAGCTGAGAGTCTGCAAGAAGAGCGTTCCATAAAAGTCCGTAATTGTTTGTGGTCTGATTAAGGAAAATGAAAATGTTTCCGGATTCCTTTTCTTCATATACAAAGTCCATTCCGTTTTCGGCAACGTTCAGGATTCCTTCAGCCTTTTCCTCACCGTATGCACCGGGATTCATAAGACCGAGCCAGTTTTCCTTTTCGTACTCTGCGTAAAGGTCGTGGTTGCCTGTTGTTGTATATACAGGGAAATCGTACTGTGAGGAAATTCGGTTGAATGCTTCAAAGGCCTCTTTTTCGCCGTTTGTTGAAATGTCACCGGGCATTGCAACAAGGGAAACGTCGGCATTGTCGAAGAAGGTAAGCGCACGTGCAAAGGTGGATTCCGCAACATCGGCACCGCCTTCAAGCTCGTAACGGTTGAAATGAAGGTCGCTGATTGAACCGAAGGAGTAAATTGCTTCTCCTCTGTCAGCTCTCTTTTCCTCGGGAATGTCGAAAATTTCGAGTGTTTCGCCGTCAAGGGTTACAAGGATATTTGCAGCACCGTCAGGGATTGCCGTATAATCGGGAAGGTCATAGCTGCCCGTACCGAAATATGTTTTTATTGTTGCAAGCTCGGAATATTCAATTTCCGTGTCACCGACAGTTATGGTGAGCTTTTCGAAATTTTCGTCTGCCCAGTAAAGCTTATATTCGCCGTCGGTTGTGGTGGTGATTGTAATAAGTGCATCGGCAGAGCCTGCTTCGTCGTTCAGGTATACAATCTCTGTTTCTGAAACTGCTTCATCGGAAAAACCGGGAATGTCCGCAGAAATGCCAAGCATTGAGAAGATTGCAGCAAGAAGAGTTGCAAGAAGTTTTACAAAAAGTGGATACATATTTTTTCCTCCCGTGTTTATTTACTTAATTTTATTATAAATGACGGTAAAATGTCAAGATTTTACTGCTTCTTTTTGCAGCTTCTTCATTTCTCCTCCGAAAACGAGAATAAAAATCACCGAAGCCGTGATGATTGAAATTGTATCCGAAACGGGCTCTGCAAGGAATACCGCAAAAACTTTGTCGCCGAAGAAATTCGGCAGAATGTAAATAAGGGGAACAAGAAGGATAAGCTTGCGAAGACAGGCAATAAACAGAGATGCCTTTGCCTTTCCCACAGATACAAGACCCTGCTGAGCCGTAGTCTGGAAGAAGAAAAATCCGGTAGCACCAACATAAATACGGATAAGATTATAGTTTTCAAGAAGCAGAGCATCATCTGTAAAAATACCCATAAGTGCTTTCGGGAAAAGCTGAACTATCAACCACAGGGATATAAAATATATTCCCGTCAGAAGGAGCATTGTCTTTATTGCCTTTATACATCTGTCGGGATTTTTAGCACCGTAATTAAAGCTTATAATGGGCTGTGCTCCCATACCTATTCCCTGAGCCGGCATCCACATAACCTGCATTAATGTAGCGGCAACTGTCATAGTTCCCACGGCAATATCACCGCCGTATTTCTGCAGGGAGGAATTGAATGCAATATTTATTACGGCCTCGGTGCTTTGCATAACAAAGGGAGCAAGTCCCAGTCCGAGGCAGGGGAGAAGAAGCCTCATATCGGGCTTCATATCGGAAAGCGTGAGCTTCAGCTTTGTTTTTTTCCCTGAAAGGAAAAGAAGCGTCCATACAGCAGAAACACCCTGTGAGATAACCGTGGCAATTGCAGCACCCTTAACACCCATATCGAAAGCAAAAATAAACAACGGGTCAAGCACAATATTGAGTCCTGCACCGATAAGGACGGTTGCCATACTGAAGAGAGTGAAGCCCTGCGTTG
>JAZNAI010000002.1:0-14879 GCA_045586465.1 Acutalibacteraceae bacterium
TAAGCAAATTGCTCACATTGCGAGCAATTTCCTATATATTAAAACAAGCACAAAACTACTTTTCACGGTAGCTTTGTGCTTTATTTTTTACTATTTAATTCAATACCCTGTCGCAGCGGACGGTTATGCGGTAGCTTCCTCCGAAAGTGCAGGTAAACAGAGTCAGCGCCCAGTCACCGCTTTGCATTTCCTCGATTGACGTGGGAAGAAGCGTTTCTGTTGAAGAAACGGTATAACGGAAAACGTTACCGTCAATATCAGTAAAGATAATTTCATCACCCTGGCTCAGGTTTCTTAAATTACTGAAATGGGAGGTGTAATTATGCGCACCGATAATAAGGTTATCGGAATAAGCCGAGCCCTTATATCTTGAAGGACTGATTCTGAGCCCCGCATCCGTAAGCTCACCCAGCACCGGAAGAGAAAGACCGAAAACGGGAATTTCAAGAAGGCCTATATAATCCCTGCCTTCTATACTTTTAACGGGCATTTCCATATCGGGATTGAGCATAAAAGCCGGCACTTCGGGCTCATTTCCGGGCAATTCACCGGCATTATTATTTATTGTGGGAATTTCTGTTTTCAGCTGAGCGGATACTGTATTGGCGGTTTTTTCCGCCCTTGAGGCATCATAGATGTTATATGCCGTAAGCCCCACAGCACAGATGATAAAAACTACACCTAAAAAGGTAAAGACCTTACTCTGAATACTTTTCATCATTCATCCTCACCTTTTCGGCTGACAAAGCCGAAGAGCACAAACATAAGACCTGCAAAGGACAGAACGGGTACGGGCCACCAAAGCTGACCTGTGTTGGGAAGCTCAGGGGGACCGTCAGGCGGCTCCGTTGTACCCTCGGGAGCAGTGGTGCCCTCGGAAGGCTCAGTAGTTCCGTCAGGAGACGTGGTGCCGTCGGGAGTCGTGGTATCATCGGGTGACGTGGTATCATCGGGCAATGTGGTTTCCGTTGAAGGCTCCTCGTGAGGTGAATCGGAGTTTGCAACAACATATCGGTAAACCTGCTGCTCAATGCTTACAAGATAGCCTGCAGGGATGTTCTGCTCATATACACTCCAGTCACCCATAGGCAGATTCTTCCAGGAGAATTTCCAGTTATTGCCCTTATTGAGCTCAACGGAATCGTAAAACTCGGTACCGTTATAAAGATTTACGACAATCTGAGGAGGTCTCTGATGATTGGTTTCATCACGCCAGACCTTAAGCACCTCAACGTGTATGTCCTCCGACTCAGGACGGGTTGTATATTTAGCGTTCATTGAAACGTCGTAATTCCACTCCCTGTCACTGCCCGACGGAAGGGATATAATGAAAGGAGTGGGAATAATATATTCGCTGCCTGAAAGTATCGGCATACCTTTTACAAGATAAAGTCCGCAGGGAATGTTGCCGAAGGATGCAACACCGTCAGCACCCGTTTCGGCGGCATAGTCGGGCGAAATTCCCTTGTGTGCTACGTAGCCGTTAAGGGTGGTTGCGATAATACGCCGGTTGGATGCGGTGAAATCATTGATATCTACGGACATTTTTGCATCCTCATAGCCTTTAAGCAATGTAAATTTCACATCCGCAGAAACATCTGCAACTCTGTAAAGACCGTAAACCGCTCCCTGAAGGGGCTTTCCGTCGGGAGCAAGCGTAATTGCAAGGGATGCCTCTCTGTCAGGCTCAATTTCAACCGCATTTGCGGTAAAAACCGGAACAGCAGTAAAAATCAGTGCGAAAATGCAGACAAAGACTGCACTTATACGGCTGATTGCTTTTACTGTATTCATCTGCATTTCCTCCTTTTATTTATTTCTGTAGCTTTCTTATTTTTCTTCCCCTGATCTTCATTCTGATGTCCTTGACAACAATCATCATAAGAAGGAACAAAAGAATGGGAATTGCCACCACGGGGGCAACAATCATAGGCTCAATCTGCATTGCATCTGCAGTAACCTTTACGTTTGATACAATAATATTATCTATTCTCTGACCGCGGACAAGCAGTCTGTGAGAATTAACACCGTAGGGAGTGCAGGTAACAAGGGTACAAAGGTCCTTGTCGGGCTCAACGGTAAGTGCGGACAGGTCATCGGGTGTGATTATTCTTATCTGGTCTACCTGATAGGTAAACATTTCATCAAGAATATACAGCACAAAGGTATCGCCCTCTGCCATCTGGTCAAGGTCGGTAAAAAGCTTTGCGCTGGGAAGTCCTCTGTGTCCCGAGAGAACACAATGGGTACCCGTTCCGCCTACGGGAAGGGATGAGCCGTCAAGGTGGCCTACTGCAATCTGCAGAACCGAGTCCGATGTGCCGTGATAGATGGGAAGAGAGCACTTGATTTTTTCAATTTCAATATATCCCATAACACCGTTGCCGAAAACGTTTAGCTGCTCATTATATGCCTGCATCTGGTCTTCATTAAGCACCCAAAGGCTTGTACGGCCCACAAAAAGATTATTATAATTTTTTGCATACTGAAGAATTTTTTCATATTCCTCGGTATCTATCTCTGCAACCTTTTCCGAATAGCTTGCTATGGCACGGGACTGCGTAAATGAGTTCCAGTAGTTACTGAAGGTGGGATACAGCAGTAAGGACAAGCCTACAAGAAAAATCAGCAAAAATGCAATTGTGGAAGATTTATTCTTCATACAGGCTTCTCCTTGCTGTTGTACCCGGGAGAAGGGGAAAGCCCTTCCCCCGGAGAAATGTTACTTAATTTACATTAAGTATGTACTGATTCAGAAAAAATCAGGAATTAACTGTGCCCATTCTCTTCTTTGTGATGAGAACGATAGCAGCACCTACAACAAGGAGAGCACCTACGATGTAGAAGATTGTTGTACCGATACCACCGGTTTCGGGAAGAACGATACCCTTTTCGTTGACGATGTCAGTACCGATGTTACCTGCAATCTTATCAGCTGTGAACTTGATTTCGCCTGTTGCAACGTTACCTGTAAGAGATGTAAGAACATCTGCACGGTTCTGAGTTGTCCAGAGGATGTCGTGCTCAGCTGTTACTGTGAAGTAAACAGGATCGATAGCATTGTATCCTTCGGGAGCAACTGTTTCGGTAAGTCTGTAGTTACCGTCGTCAATACCGTTGAATGTGAAGGTTGTTTCGGGAGTTGCTTCAACTGTATCGATAGCAACCCAATTTCCGTAAAGACCGTTGTTTTCGAAATCACCGTCATCGGATGCAACGAACTTTTCAAGTGTAAATGTAGCACCGGGAAGGGGATTAAGTTCCTTGTCAATCTTGTTAACAGTTACCTTGTATGTGAAAACGATAACTGTATCTTCTTCAGATGTGCCTCTCTGCTCGTCATCGGGGCTGTTGGAGAACTCAGCATAAGCCTTGTTCACGTTACCCTGGCTACCGAGAATAGCATCTTCGTTAAGCATTGACTGATAGTCAACAGTGATTACGGAGTTTGCACCAACAGCTGCAATTGCCTTTGTGTCAGCAAAAACAACGTCAAATGTGTGACCGTCTGCTGCGGGATAAACAACTTCGTAGCCGCTCATAATCTGTACGCCGTCAACGTAAACCTTAACGGAATCGGGCTTGAAGGAAAGACCCTTCTCTTCTGTATCGTGAAGAGCAAGATAGTACTCATCATATTCGCCGTAGTTTTCTGCGATTGTGGTCTTGAGCTGGAAGTCAACAAGATCGCCGATGTCGTGGTCAGCGGAATCGTGCCACTGAATCTGATCCTCAGTGTGGTTTGAATCATTCTTGTCGTCAACCTTCTTTTCGAAGGTTGTCTCGCCGTCCTTGGGAGTAGCAACAGCATCGCCTACAACCTTGAGGATGAAAGCTGTGTAGCCTTCTGTACCTGTCTGGGAGCCGTCTTCATCCTTGATGAGGTAGTAACCGGGAGCAAGGTCAGTGATTACATAGTTCTTGTCAGCAGCAACGTATGTAGCAGTTGCCTTTGTGCTGGTGAGATACTGAGCAACTTCGTCAGCAAATGCTTCAGCCTTAGCTACGGATGTGATAGTATCAGCCTTATCCTGAGCCTCACCCATAGCAACCTGACCGGAGGTGCTTACGCCTGAACCCCACTTGATAGAGGAAAGCACAAGGTCACCCTTTTCATCAGTTGAAACATCACCGGTGAAGATCTGATATGCTTCATATCTGTGGCCGGGAGTTTCTTTGTTGATGGTGATGGTGTAGGGACCGGCTGCAAATGCAGGGAGTGCGAGTGCGAAAATCATTGCAATAGCAAGAATCGCGGTTGTGATTGTTCTGAATTTCTTCATTTTTTGTTTTTCCTTTCTGAAAAATTTTTTTCTTTTTTTTGATTGCACATCAAGAAGATGTAATTTTTCTCCTATCCGTGCGTTTTACTGTTTGCACGTCAGGAGAATAATCGTTCCTCCTTTCTGTGCAGTTTTTTATACAAAAGAAGTGCAAGTGCTGTCGCCATCAACAGCAGACCTCCTAATGTAAAAGGTAAGGTACCGGCACCGCCGGTTGCAGGAAGCTCATAAAGACGGGCATTGAAAACCGGGAAAAGATTTTCTCCGTCATCATAAATGACTCCGTCCTCCGAGAACTCGGGAAGCATTTCCTCAAGGTCGGGATACTGAATAACCGTTATGGTTCCGTCTCCTGAATCAACCTCAAAAATAATCGGTGCTGAAAGCTCTGCATAGCCGTTGGGAGCCTTCGTTTCAAAGAGATAGTATATACCGTCGTCAAGGTCAATTTCAAATTTACCCGTAACTGAGCCCATAAGGCTTTCACTTGTCCAGGAATCAATGTAATCACCTGTATAAGAGGTTCCGGGAATCATTTCTCCGCCGTCCACCCAACGGTAGAGAGAAAGCTCTGCGCCGGAAAGAACGGGAAATACACCGTCCTCATTGGGCTTTTCACTGTATTTTATAAAGCTGATTGTAAGAGAGTTGTCTCGGGGGGTGTTCATTATCTCATAATGAAGCTCACCGGGCTCCAGCGTTGTTTCGCTCAGCGTATAAGCCGTAAACTCCGTAATTGACGTTGAGGTTGCACTTGTTGTCGTCGTGCCGTAGCCGGAGGCGTTTATACCCGTAAAATAACGCTTTGTTCCGTATGAACTCGTAGATGTAGAACCGTACAGTTTCTCATCGGAATACGTAAAATAATAACTCGAGCTTGTTGCAGTATTGTAAGTATAAGTCGGAGACCAGTTGCTGCCGGAGGATTTAATATTAAGATATTTTCCGTTTGCGTTTATTAGCTTCTTATTGCTGTTATATGTCCATAAGGCAGTGCTGTCGGGATCTGTTCCGTTAAGAATAGCACCCATTACATTGATAAAACGAAGAGTGTCTCCGCTTGTGTTTGCCGCAAGAGCACCATCTGAGGAAACAAGCATATATGTGTTACCTGCAGTAAGTGATGTTACCTGTTCCCAGACTCTTGTACGGGGCACATAGGTTCCCTCGTAAATCTCGGAATAATATCCGCTGATTCTGTCTTCGGTTACGGTATAAATAATATCCTCACCGTTCTGTGTTTTAGCGGGAAGATTTTCCCAGAGATAAAACCACTGATTGTCGGGAGAAAGGCTTACGGGACTTCCGTATTCCTCACCGTTTGAAAGAAGCCTTACGGTAATACTGTCTGCGCCTGCAACACCGTCTGCCCATCTTTTTACAACGGAAACGCTGGTTTCGGGAAGCTTGGTGTTTTCAATTACCCACACTCCGTTTGCATCAAGAGAGCCGCTGTCCGTACACATATAGCCGTCGGGGACTTCAACCTCATGTGCAGTGTAAATATAATCATTACCTGCGGCATCCTTCTCGGGAAGGTCCTGCCACATATAAGCCCAATCGGTCTCATCTGTGAGTACCGTGGGTTCACCGTAGGGCACACCGTTCTGATAAAGCTGAACGGTAATGCTTTCAGGTCTGTCTGCAGCATCATCGCCTACCCACTTTTTCTGAACGGAAAAGCCTGTTGCGGTATTTGTTATAATGTAATTTATTGAATCCTTTTTTACTGTAGAGGTATATCCCGGAACCTTCACCTCAGAAATGGTGTAGGTATAGCCTACAGGGAGCTCGTCAAGACGGTAAACCGGCCACTTTTCTTCCCCGTTCTCATTGATAACGGGATAAATTCTTATGGGGTCACCGTAAGCCTTGCCGTTCTGATAAACCTGAATCTCTATAAAGTCGGGACGCATTGTGCTGACAGTATCAACCCAACGCTTTTCAATTGTAATGGAGGTTTTATCGTCGTCACCGCCGACAATAATAACACCGTTACAGCCGATACCGCCGCCAAGATATCCGACATTACCCGTAATATAAACTGTGGCAAGCGTCTTTGCCGTAACTATTGCCGAGCTGGTATCGGTAAGAGAGTTGTCATAATAATAGCCCGATTTTGACCAGTTATATTTACCGCCGCCGAGAACCGTGGAACCGATGCTTGAGGTTCCGCTGTAGAGATAAAGCTCCTTACCGTTATCGGCAGTATTTTCATAAATTGCAGTACCGTCACCAAGGGTGATCTCTGCGCCGACTGTGGTATTTGAGGTTGAGCAGCTGGCAAGACCGCCGCCGTAATACTCTGCTTCATTATCTGTTACGATAACACGGTGGATTTCACAGCGACCCGCAACACCTGAGCTGTTGCCTCTTGAATCCCACTGCTGAGCGTCAATATAAATACCGCCGCCGCTGAAAACCTTTGTTGAGGTACCTGCATTTACGTAGGTATCGGAGTCCTGATACTCGTTACCCTTTGCGGTATTGTTGGTTATATAGCCTGCAGAAATTATTGCCTCACGGCCTGCGGTAACGTTAATACCGCCGCCTGTTGATTCTGCATAGTTCCCCGTTACGGTACCGCCCGTCATTGTAAAGGTTGTGATATAGCTGCTTATTGCAGAGCCGTTGCTTCTGTTGAGCCAGCCAAGTGAAATTCCGCCGCCCTCACGTGAGGACTTGTTATTTGAAATAATACCTCCGGAAAGGTACATATCGGCATAGTCACCGACGTAAACACCGCCGCCTGCATTCTTGTGGTAGTTTTCCATACGGTTTCTGTAGGAAACGATGTCTCTTGCGTAGTTATTGTCAATAGTGCCGCCTGACATATAGAAGGTGCCGTTTTCAACGTAAACACCGCCGCCGCACTGTGCTTCGCAGTTACGGATTATACCGCCCGTCATTATAAGCGTACCCTCACAGTTGACTGCACCGCCCATTCCTATATAACCGGATTCTACGAGCTTATTGTTGGAGCTGTTGGGCTGATTGGAGTTATTTTCAAGCACTGCACCGCCTGTGATTTTAGCAGTTCCGCCGGTGTCAACGTGAATTATGGGGCCTTTTGAATATCCGGTTGCATAGGTGCTGTTGGTTGCAATATTGCTTGAGGAGGGGTTATTTGCACCGCCGTTTATTGTTATGTTCTTAAGAACAAGCTCTCCGCCCGACGATACGGTTATGAGTGCATCGCTGAAGGAGGAATAACGCTGAATTTTCTGTCCGGAGCCCAGTGACCAGGTTTCCTTGCCCGTAATTGTCACTGTACCCGAAATATAAATAGTTCCGTTATCCGCAAGAAGCTCGAGAGCCTTGCTGAAGGTCTTTACCGCAGCATTGGCGGAGTTACCTGCATTTTCGTCGTTTCCGCTTTTTCCGTCAAGATAAACGGTTGAAAGTGTTCCGCTTCTTGTAACGGCATAAACGGAAAAGTGCTCCGTTTCAAAGCTGATAGCATCCTTATCCTGAATAACGTTCATACTCTGAGGCTCACCGCTGTCGGGAACATAGTAAACGGAAAGCCTGTGATCGTCCTCCGAATTCCACTCGGGAGGCTCTATGGTAACAACAAATTTATCTCCGTTATCAGTCTGATTGAAAACGTTTCCGCTTTCATCGGTTATTGTTATATCATAAGCAACAACAAGAGCCTGTCCTTCAACAAAGTCACTTTCAAGCACCACGGGATGTGCCTTCGCAGTTGCATTTACGGGAAGCATACCCTTTATGGTGATAATACTCTTATCGTCGGAGGGAGTTATGTGGCTTTCATCGGTAAAGATTTCTGCCGTAATACTCTGCTCCTCAAGAATAACCTGACGGTTTGTTCTGTGCTCGGGATGGATTATAAAGCCGATAACCGAAATTTCGTCAAGAATATAGGTTACGCTGTCAACCGTACCCTCAACGTCACCCTCGATTACGGTAAATTCATTTCTTGACTCATTCAGACTTTCAATAATTCCCGTTCTGTCAAGACTGCCGTTATTATCGGTATCAAGTAAAATAATATCACCGGGAACGGGTGTATAATCACCGAACTCACGGTAGAGAGGTGAATTTTCCTCACTGAGAATCGTAATCCAGCTCTGGGGGTTCTTAGCCTTGGGCACGGATTCGATTTTTACATAATGTGCGCAGAAGGCAACAAAAACAGAGTTCCATTCGGAGCAATAGGGCTCACCGTACCATTCACCGTATCTTGTGTAGCCGTTTCTGGTCTTACCGTCCTCTCCGACGGTATAGTGTATGGTGCTTTCGGTATAGCCCTTCTGTGTCTCGGCTATTGCAAGAAGGTCTGCGCCCGTATCATCCGTAAGACTGACAGAAGAGAAGGTTTCCTTCCAATCCTCCTCGGTTTCAAGGTCTGCTGCCGTATCGGAAAGACATACCTCGGTATGGGTATGCTCTTCCTTTTCACACTTAAGTATCTTTTGGTAGCATTCCTCTGTATGCTCGTGTCCTTCTGAGGTTTCGGGAGGAGCTGTATTTTCAGGAGCATCCCCCGAAGCGGTTTCCTCGGTCACGGAAATTTCGGTTGTTTTCTCAACCTCGGTTTCAGTTTCAACAAGCGTTGTTATTTCAGTTATTGCGGTTATTTCCTCACGGTAGGTTTCAGGCTCTGAGTATGCGGCTTCATCAGTACCGTTTTCCTCAGCTGCAGAAACGTCTGCCGTGTGTATGATTTCTGTAATTGTCTCGGAAATTACGGTTACCTCTTCCGAAAGAGTTGTAATTTCAATAACAGTTTCAATTTCCTCAGATAAAGCGGTATTCTCCGAGAAGGAAAGCACGGGAGATACTGCTTCGATAATTACGGTTTCGGTCTCTGACTGCAGAGCTGTTGCCTGAGTATCCTCTTCCGAAACTGCGTCCGAAGCACTCTCCTTTTCCGTATTTTCATTTCTGCCCTCTTCACACACAAGCTCAACCATATAGCATTCATCACCGTGGGTGTGCTCTTCCATACCGCAGAAGGTTTCATCCGACTGAGAAATTGCAGGAAGTGTCAATGCGGAAATTGTAACAACAAAGGCAAGACAGGCTACCAAGGAAATTATACCGCGCCAGCGTCTTCTGTTTTTCATACCCTGAAGTCTCTGTTCAAGAAGACCTAAAATATTATGCTCCACATCAACACCCCTTTCATAGTTTTTTTAGTTTACAGATTTGTTATTCTCTGAAAAAATCAAGCTCCGACAGCGGCCATATTCTGCACAATAGCCGTCCGACAACCTGCTCGTCGGCAACACAGCCCAGCGCCGTGTTTCTTGAATCGACCGATATGCTTCTGTGGTCGCCCATTACGAAGATTCTGCCTTCGGGAACCTGATAAGGAAGCTCAATATCGCATTCTCCGAGAGCCTTGTCGCTGATATACGGCTCCTCAAGAGGAACACCGTTTACCTTTACGTTTCCGTTCTTGTCAATATCAACCCATTCGCCCGACTGAGCGATTACACGCTTAACAAGTATCTTATTGTTATAATAAAATGCAATCAGATCGCCGTTTTCAAAATCGGAGCCTTTGATTGCCACGATTATATCCCCATCGCTTAAGGTGGGAGCCATTGACGTGCCGTATATCTGAAGCACGGGCATTATGAGAGTTGCAATAAGAATAGCCACTGCTGCAACGGTTATAAGTGCATATACCGTGCTGCGGAAGGTCTTACCGTAATTCTCTTTATATCTTACCCTCTTGAGCTCCTTTTCAAGCAGCTCTGAGGACGGGATGAGAATTTCTTTATTTTTCATTATTATCCTCTGCTAATATATCCTGTTGTTGTGAGAAGCTCACGAAGTCCCTTATGGGCATCGTAGAATGCCTCAAGCTTTTGTGTCAGCGAATCCCAGTGTCTCTGTGCCTGCTTTTCGGCTTCCGAAACAAGAGCATCGCATTTCAGCCTTGTTTCTGCCTCCATCTGACGGCATCTTTCCTGAGAAAGTCTTTCCATACTGTTACAATGCTCAAGGGTTCTGCTGTTGATAGCGGCACATTCTTCCTCTGCCGCCTTTGTCATATCCGAGCATTTTTTGTTAGTGTCGGCAAGAAGTCTTTCAACAAGCGCTTCAACCTGCTTTTCCTTCCTTACGCAGTTTTCCTCTTCTCTTTCGCAGAGCTCCTGAAGGTTGTCCAAGTACTGCTGAGCGGCTGCCTGAGCAACGTCAAAAACACCGTTGAGTGCAAGAGCGGCTTCTGCAAGGTTACCTGCCTTGTCCAATCTGATTTTTCTGTCGCTGAGCTTTCCGTTAAGCCCTGCAATTTCGCTGTTGAGAGAATCAACCTGACCTCTGAGCTTTTCGTTTTCTCTGCTGCTTTCTATGAGAATTTCAAGAAGCTCGCCACGTTTGAGCCGCTGAATCTGCTTATCGTTAAGCGAAGAACGAGGCGCTGCAGCCTTCTTTTCTTCTGCGGGAGCCGAGTCGGGAGCAAGCTCTTCTGCGATTTCGGTTACGGGAGCGGAAATTTCCGCATTCTCAGGCTCAGCATCAGCTTCCTCAGAAATTCCGAAAGCCGGTGCAGCTTCATCCTGAACGGGTAATTCCTCCTTATATTCGGGCTGCTTTATAACGGAAAGCATATCCGCAAGCCCCTTATCAAAGCCCGTATCGGCATCAGCCTTCGTGCTTCCCCATAAATTTACATTCATATTGTCAACCATCTCTGTACTTCTCTTATTTTCTTCTTCTCCGGTGACGGACAAGGGTGGCATCTGTATGTTCAGTCTGTCGGAATTTCTTCTGAGAAACTCATTTTCGTCTCTCAGGCGGTCCGCCTCATCATAAGCATCCGCAAGAACCGAATTATACATAGAGGTCAGATTGCAGATTGCTTCATAAACCTCATCAGGATGAAAGCCCATACAAAGCGATTTTCTGAATGTTAAATTGTCAATGTACTCAGAAATTTTTTGCTTATCTGACATTTCTATGCCCCTTTCTGTCCATTATGAGGCAATTATACAACACCAATCGTACGGAAAGCGTACAGAATCGGTCGAAACACAGAAATTAACAAAAAATTTTTCCGAGAATAAAAGATTCATAAGACAGAATGCGGAATACGAACTCTGTCTTATAATGTAATTATCTGTATTTATATTTCTGAAGCTGCATTTCAAGCATTGCGGCAGTTTCCTCTGCCCAGGGATATTCGAACATATATTCCCCGAAGAACAAAGGCTTATTGTCCGATTCAAGGAATTCGTAATAGTCGCAGGACACCTTCTCCTTTTCTATATGACAGCTTCCGTATCCGCTGACAAAAACATCCGTAAGTCTGTTTTCGGCAAACAGAGCATTGAGGTAAGCCACGGCTTTTCTGTAACGTGCCTTTACGTTCTCACTCATAGGCTCATCTTCCCAGAGCTTATCAATTGCCTCTTCCATTTTTACAATGCCGCCCTTACGGTCAACACAGACGGCAAGCAGCTCCTTTGCCTTAGCGTTACTGAACTGCACGGGCTGTTCATTGATAAACATATCGAATCTTCCGAAGGTACGGAACTGCACACGCTTACGCTGTCTCTTAGCCAACAGCTCTACCCTTTCGAGCACGTCTTTCACATCCTCTTTTCTGTAGGGCTTGAGCATATAGTAGTCTGCACGTACATTCCTGTAGGCATCGGAAAAATATTCGGGATAGCTGCTGACATAAACGATTATAACGTGAGGAGAATATTTTCTCAGCTGACAGCCGAGCTCAATTCCGTCCATACCGCCCATTTTTACATCAAGAAGTGCAAAATCAACGGGATGCGTCTTTATGTATTCAAAGGCCTGAAGGGAGCTTCCGAAGCAGCCCACAAGCTCAACGTTCTTCTGATGCTTAAATTCTTCTTCAAGCTGTCCGAGAGCCCAATACTCATCATCAACAATTATTGTCTTCATCGTCTTCTTATCCTCCTGTCGGGGATTTCAATGGTTATTACGGTACCGGATTTTCCGGGAGTCATACAGCTTCGTATATCAACCGTTGCTCCGAGCTCCTTTTCCAGCCTCATAACGGCACTTCTCATTCCCACCGAGGGAAGCTCGGAAAGGTTTGCAAAAACTGCCTCGGCATCAAAGCCCGTACCGTTATCCTCTACGGTAACAACAGAGGATTTTTCCAGCTTTCGTGATGAAATTCTGAGTATACCCTTTTTAAGGGGGTCAGCAGAGGGGCCGTTAAGTCCGTGCTTTACTGCATTTTCCACAAAGGGCTGAATTGTAAGGGGCAGAACCCAGAATTCCGTGGTTTCCATATCATATTCAACAGTCATCTTATCCCCGAAGCGGGCGCACTCAAGCTTGAGATACGTGGATATATAGTCAAGCTCCTGCAGGAAGGGTACGGGCTTCGTATAGTCCTGACGCTCAAGATTCTTGCGGAAGTATTTCGAAAACTCATAAAGAAGGTCGCTTGCTCTGTCGGGATTTTCGTGAATGAGCGTTCTTATTGCACCAACTGTATTGAGAAGAAAATGAGGCTTTATCTGACTTGTGAGAAGCTGAAGCTGAAGATTCTTGTTCTCATCGGCAATTCTCACCTTCTCGGAAATATCTCTCTTAAGAAGCACAGCCTGAACCGTCATTTCGATAATTACAACAATAATACAGCCGATATGGCTCAAAAGTCCCGTATCAAAAGGCATAGTACTCAGCTGATAGAACTGAACATATTCCGCAGCCATAACCAATAAAATGATAACCGCACTGAAAAGCGAGGCAACAGACTCGAAGGAGCAGCGCTTCATAATAAAGATAATATCGCAGACAAGCGCCGTTATTACAGATACAAGAAGCAGGAAAAGACCTGCCGCCATTGAGGTGTGTATATCTCTGAGCCCCGTAAAGTGCAGAAGGAAAATAACAGTGCTAACCGTCAGCTCCGCAAAAACAAGAATATCACAGAAAAGAGCCATCCTTTTTATTTCCGCTACACGGGATTTGAGATAAAGAGTAAAAGGAATTGAAAGACACAGAAGACTCGAATAGCATAAAAACTCCCTGAAATAATCATTGAGCCAGTAAATGGGAAGTCCCTTTGTGCCCGTTCTCAGATATATACTGAAAAGAATAAGAATTATGCCCGAATAAAGCTGATTTTTGCTGTCCTGCTTATTCATAAGCTGCATAGCAGCAAGCACAAGAAGAATAACACCGACACAAATAAAAATTATTTCAAAGGTGCGGTAAACACCGTAGGTCTGATGAAGCCATCCGCTTATACTGTCACCGCTGCCGTACATAACCTCCGTAAGACGGGTATTTATATCGCTGTAGGGAGTATGAATCTTAACGGTAAGCACCTTGCCCGCATTATCGGAAGTATGAATTTCAACCCTGTTCCAGCGAGGGGATGAGGATACACCGAAGGAGCCGTTTTCGGAATTATCAAAGCGGTAAATACACTCTCCGTCAAGAAAAACCTGCACACACTGATAAAAGGTCCAGAAGCAGACTGTCTGCGGCTCATCGAAGGCTGCGGGAAGCACCGTATGTATCTCAGTAACACCTGAGCTGTTCTGATAAAGCTTGTGAGGAAGGCTTATATCAACACCCTTACCTTCCGCAGTGGTATAATACCAGTTATCAAGCCTGCCGGCTTTTTCAGCGGACGGGTTTTCAAAAAACTGAGGCACAAAAAGAAGCATCGTAATACAGAAAAACACACTCAGTACAAGATATATTTTCCTGCCGGCTGACAGCTTCTTCATTACAATACCTCCCTCTTATTATTTTAACATATTATATAGAAGGTAATTGTATATCAGAATTTTGATTTTGGTTTGTCGAAAAAAAAAACGACTTTTTAATAAAATGTGAACAGATTGTTAACTTGTTCATATTTTCCTTTGTCAAAAAAAGTCCTTGCTTTTTTTTATTTGTTAATATATAATAAATAACCGGATAAATTTTTGTAATAATCTCCGAAAGGATGTTTGACAGATGGCAGAAGAAAAGATTGTTAATGCTCCCGAAGAAGCTGCTCCCGAGCAGGATATAAACGAATTAAAGAAAATCCGTCTTGAAAAGCTTGCCGCTCTTCAGGAAAAGGGCTGCGACCCCTTCCGGATCACCAAGGCAGAACAGACAATTCACTCAGCTGAAATCAATGAAAGATTTGAAGAGCTTGAGAATCAGGATGTCTGCATCTGCGGCAGAATCAAGACCTGGAGAGATATGGGCAAAGCCAACTTCATTGACGTTTACGACCGCGACGGCAGAATGCAGGTTTACGTAAGACGTGACGACATCGGCGAAGAAGCTTTCGATGAATTCAAAAAGTGGGATATCGGTGATATTGTTGAAGTAAAGGGCTTTGTTTTCAGAACAAGAAGAGGCGAAATTTCCGTTCATTGTAAGGAAATCAGACTTCTTACCAAGTCACTTCTTCCCCTTCCCGAAAAATATCACGGACTTCAGGACACCGACCTCCGTTACCGTCAGAGATATGTTGACCTTATCGTTAATCCCGAGGTCAAGCGTAACTTCGTTATCCGTTCTCAGTTTATCAAGCATATGCGTAACTATCTTGATAATATGGGATATATCGAGGTAGAAACTCCTGTGCTCAATACTATTGCCGGCGGTGCTTCTGCC
>JAZNAI010000003.1:0-17319 GCA_045586465.1 Acutalibacteraceae bacterium
AGCCTGACGGCTTGTTCCGCTTCGCTCTATTAATATAATTCAAGGGCGAAGCCCTTCCGAAACATTTGCCGAAAGGCAAATATATCACTCATTCCGTAGGAATGAATATCACCCGTCGCAGACGGATATCACCGACAACAAGGTTGTCGATATCACTATCATAATTTATAGGGTGAACGCCCTATAAATTATGATTCTGCAGTTATGGTGTAGTCGCCTGACATAAACACATCTTCGAGTGTTTTTGTGCCGTCGACAATTGCCTTTGTTTCGGCATAGGAAGAAATTCCGTAATAGGAATACGTCTGATTGACAACGGAAACCATTTCATTAAGGCTTGCTTTAAGGTCTGCATTATCACCCTTATAAAGCGCATTGAAGATAAGCACAAGCTCGAATGCCTCCATTGACTGATTTGCATTATAAACTGCGGAAACATAACCGAATGCAGTCTCAAAATCACCCTTGAGCATATTAATTATAGCAAGCTGCTGTGCGCAGTCGGAGGAATCGGAGCCTGAAAGCTCAATCCCCTTGAGAGCTGCCGCCTCTGCACCTTCAAGGTCACCCTTGACACGGTGGTAAAGTGCAACAATTGAGTTTGAGTATTCGTCCGCAACGTTTACATCAAGAAGCTTCTGTGCATAGCTGTATGCGGCATTGAAATTGCCTGCGGTAATATAATCTGCAATATAGGAATAGCCGTAGATAAAGGGAAGGTCAGGCATAAGTGAGCTCATTTTATTGAGATACTGCTTAGCCTCAGCTTCCTTTTCCGAGCTTACAGCGGCAATATAGAGACAGTAGTTTGCAAAGCCTTCAAGATAATTATCGCTGCTGTCTGCAAGAAGCTCATCCATTTCATCCTCAAGTGCATCAAGGTCAATTGCAGTACCCTGCTGATAATAAGCTGAATAATAGGGAGAGAAGACCTCACTTGTAGCGGCAAGAGCCTCAAAAACCTTATCCATCTTCTCAACCTGAGCCTTCTGCTCCTCAGTTGCATCCTTCATCATTTCTTCCGTAAGATAAGAGGAAACAAGAGTGGATGCGTCGTTGAGATTACCGCTGTCAAAGATTACGGTTGCGGTCTTTACGTGAGCCTTGATATCATCCATTCCGAATGCCTCAAGCACGGATGTAAGAGTAGCGTAAACAGTCTGTGCTCTTGTAAGATTCTTTTCAGCCTCAACATTTACGCCTTCAACAGCGTACATAACGAGAGCCGAAACTACCTCTGCCTGAGCGTCGGTCAGCTCTGCCTTTGCTTTTACAAGAGCGAGAATATCATCAGAGGACACCTTTTCTGCAGCTACAGCCTCTTCTGCAAGAGTCATTACGCTGATACCGAGCTTTCCGTAAACGGAAATCTCCTCCTTGAGTGCAATATAATTCTTATTTACGTCTTCCTTGTTGGGATCAAGAGAAATCGATGCAAAGGATACTGCCTCAATTACGTAACCCTTGTTATAAAGATCAACAACCATCTTTTCGGCAAGCTCACGGCTGTCCGCACCGAGAGAAATAAAGCCTGAATAAGCGTTTGCATAATAATTCATTGCACGAAGTCTGTCTTCAATGCCGTCTGCAGTCTTATTCATAATATAGCCCTCTGCAACGGAGGAAAGCATGGGAATTACACTTTCTTTAAGCTCCTCGGGAATTGAAAGACCGTTTGCAAGAACGTCTGCAGCAGGTACCTTATCGGCATCACCGAGATTTTCATAAACCTTATCGAACACCTCGAGCGACAGCTTCTTTACAGACTCAACAGCCTTCACAAGCTTCTTAAGCTCAGGATGAGAGGGATGCTTTATCTGCTCCTCACTGAGATTTGAGGTCATATATGAGTAAGCGGCAGAGAACCCCTCTTCCTTATACACGATGGCGGCAATTTCCTCGTGAATTGTTGCTGCCATTGCCTGCTGGAAGGCAGAATCCTTGTCTGCACAATAAGTCAGAGCCTGCTCGAAATACTCTATCTTCTTTTCATAGGTTTCAGCTGCCGTTGCCTGAGCATAGGTGCTTATAAACGAGCTGAAATTGGGATTTGTAACGGAAGCCACAACGAAAGCAAGAAGCGAGCCTACAACAAGCACAAGAAGCACAACGGGAATAGTTATTGCAATAATCTTACCTGTTTTTCTCTTTTTCTTCGGAGCCTTTTCCTGAGCGTAGGGACCTCTTTCCTCATCGCCCTCTTCATCAGGCTCTTCCTCCTCTTCACCCTCTTCAAGCTCCTGAATGACGGGCATAGAGGCTGCTTCCTCTACCGTTTCGTCATACTTTTCCTGGAAGGTTTCTCTGAGAGATTCAAGCTCTTCATTAAGAGAGGCTTCGTTTCCTTCATTTACGGGAGTGTTTTCCGTATTTTCAGCGGGAGCATCATTTTCTTCTCCGGGGATACCGGGAATTCTGTTTTCTTCGTTCATCTTATTTCCTCCGAAATATTGAATTACATTAAATTTTAGCATTTTTATAACGATAATTCAATACTTATTTTATTTATTGATAACGGACAACACTTAAGAATAGCTTAAAAACAAAAAAACGGACTGTAAAAAGCCAACACTTTCTACAGTCCGCAAGCAATTAAATTACAGAGCAAGAAGCTTTCTTACAGAGGGTATCTTTATAAGAATACCTGCTGCAACAGAAGTGAGAATACACTCGGGAAGCATATACTGAACGTTGTAAATAAGAGAATACAGATAAGGGGACATATTCTCTGCCCACTGACCCCAGATTGCAACGCCCGTTATATAATGGCACACAAAGCGTATAGCTATCATAAGGGCAATACCTGCAATTATGCCTGCATTTCCGAACTTTTTTCTGAAAATTCCCGAAAATCCCAGTACGGAAAAGGGAACGATATAATCAAAAAGCAGACAAACTATCCAGGTTACGGGAGTTACGCAGTAAACGAACACGTTTCCCGAGGAAAAGCCTATGGCAAACTGAATTACAGAATAAAGAAATGCCGTGGGAAGCGCTCCCTTTACACCGTATTTTACGGCAATAAGACACACGGGAAGCATTGAAAGCAGAGTAATTCCGCCGCCCATGGGCATCTTCCAGATTTCAACGAAGCTCAGAACCACGGAAAGTGCGAGCATTACGGAGCATTCCGCAAGCTTTATGAGATTTTTTCTTCTTTGATTTTTTTCTGACATTATTTTATACCTCTTGAAAATACATAATATTCTGAAAATCAAAAGCCTGAACAGTGTTTTTTCATTATAATCCGGCGCCATAGGCTGACGGGAATCGGAAACGTTACAGTCAGCCAAGATTACAATAAAAAAAATCCGTACACCATTCGGCATACGGATGACAATAACAGTATATGTTCTAACTCCCTACGCCGGTATTACCCATATCAGGTTAAAGGGTTTGACTTACGCCATCTCAGCCTTTTACAGCACCCCTGTTAAGATTTTCAAGTGTATTCTATAACAATTGTCCTTATTTGTCAACAGAAATTTCCTGCATTATCAGAAGTATTCCGTCTTCCACGGAAATTTCCGCCTTTTCTTCAGAAAATGAGTTACTGACACCGAGAGCAAAATTCTTATGAAGCACCGAATTTTCGAGAGGATATTTTACTCCCCTGAGGGTGACTCCCTTACTCTCCTCGCTCCAGGAAAAAACAGATAACGTTTCCCCGATTTTTCCCGAAAGCGCAATTTTTCCGTTAAAAAGTGCCGTAATGCGGTAGCCTTCCCCGAAAAGATATGCCCTTTTCCCCTTTTCGGAAAGAGAAGAAAGAAGTGAATAGTTGGCAAACGTGTGGTCAACTCTGCCGCCCATACCGCCGTAAATGTGAATTTCATCACAGCCCCTCCCGAGGGCAATTTCAACTGCGGCGTGAGTATCGGTAACATCCTTCTCCACGGGCAGTCTTATTACGTCTTTTTCAGGAATAACCGAGGATGAATCAAAATCTCCTACGGTGATATTAGGAGCAATACCGTGAGCTATAAGGATTTCCGCACCCTTATCTGCGGCAATTATAAGGTCATCGGGAGAAATTACGGGGAATTCACCGCCGTAAATTCCGCCGCCGAATATAAGTGCTCTTTTCATAAGTCGGCACCTGCAATTACGGGATAAATGTCCTTCACATCAGCCGCTACGGCATCGGCAGAATCGAGCTCCCCTTCCTCTGTAGCAAAGCCGTAAAGCACACCGACAGAGGAAATACCGGCACCCCTTGCGGCAGCTACGTCAAATTTCGTGTCACCTATGAGAACGGTCTCATCCTTACTTACACCGAAGTACTTTATTGCTTCAAGGGCAAGAGAGGTCTTATCGGAAAGATGATTGCCGAAGGAGGGACAGAAAAAGCCGTCAAAAAGTGACTCAAGTCCCTGCTCCTTTGCAATTTTTATTACAAAATCATAAGGCTTTGAGGAGCAGACAGCCGTCAGATATCCTTCATTCTTAAGACGGGCGAGCAGCTCCTTCATACCGTCGTAAATTCTGACCTCAGTTGAGCCTAAGGGTCTGTAGCGTTCACGGTAAAGGGAAACCAGCTCTTCTGCCTCGGTCTTATCGTCCGTGCAATGCCACATAAAGCTGTCAAAGAGAGACGGACCGATAAAGGAACGCATTGCCTTGTCGGAAAGCGGCTTCATACCCTTTTTTCCGAGGGCATATTTTATGCAGTTGTATATTCCCTCGCTGTTGTCGGCAACGGTGCCGTCAAAGTCGAAGAGTATAAGCTTTTTTTTCGTCATTTTTATTCTCCGATATACTTTTCGTAAGCCTCAAAAAGTCTCTGTGAAACCTCTTCTATTGTGCCGTCCGCATCAATATAGACTATATTTTCACGGTCCTTTAATTTTTCAAAAACCGTGTCAAACTGACGGCTGATTTTTGTAAGGCTTTCAACGTTTTCGTATATTTCAATTGCCTCATCGGGGCGGTTTGCCCTTATTCTTTCAACGCATTTTTCAGGTGACATTGTAAGGAAAATCACAAGGTCGGGCTTTCTTACCTCGGGGCAGTTAAAATGCATATCCATAGCCCAGTTAAGGTCCGTTTCGTGTCCCTGATAAGCAAAGGTCGAGTAATAATAACGGTCGGAAATAACGGTTTTCCCGTCTGAAAGCATCCTTTCAATGCCGTCATCTGCCTTATTATGAACTATTCTGTCCGACAGAAAAAGAGCGGCAAGAGACCAGGGAGTGGTTTTCACCTCTCCCGAAAGAATTCTTCTTATAAGCTTGCCGGTGGGATGAGCCGTGGGCTCCGCCGTAATTTCGACAGTCCTTCCCTTTGCTTTTATATATTCTGCAAGTATTTTTATCTGTGTGGTCTTACCCGTACCGTCAAGACCCTCTACTACAATAAATTTACTCATATCATTTTACCTTCAATAAATTATCTGCAAGAAGTGCAAGCTCCTCCATTGTAAGAGCTTCTGCTCTGACTGTGGGAGCAAGTCCCGAAAGGTTCAGAGCCTCGCTGACCTTATCCTTTGCTATGCCAAGGCCCGATGAAATTCCGTTTGAGGCGGTCTTTCTTCTCTGAGAAAATGCCGCCTTTACCATCTTAAAGAAAAATTCCTCGTCCTGCACCTTTACGGGAGGCTCTTTTCTTACACTGAGCTTAATTACACAGGAATCAACATTAGGTGATGGCGTAAAGCACTCTCTGCCCACGTCAAAAAGCACCTCAGCTTCGGCATAATAATTTACGGCAACGGTAATTGCCCCCGAATCTCTTGAGCCGACCTTTGCACAAAGACGGTCAGCCGCCTCCTTCTGCACCATAACGGTGATATTCTCCACGGGAAGTCTGCTTTCGAGAAGATACATAAGAATGGGAGACGTTATGTAATAAGGCAGATTTGCACAGACGTTTACGGGCTTGCCGTCAAAATTCTCAGCAATAAGCTTATGCAGGTCCGTTTTCAGCACGTCCGCATTTATTACCTCTACATTTCTGTAATCTGAAAGAGTTTCGGCAAGCACGGGGATAAGACGGGTATCAAGCTCGACCGTTATAACCTTATCGGCTCTTTTTGCAAGCTCAACAGTCAGAACACCCATACCGGGACCTATCTCAATTGCGCAGGTGCCCTCTTTTGCTCCGCCCATTTCCGCCATTCTCGGACATACCGTTTCATCTATAAGAAAGTTCTGACCGAGAGATTTTGAAAAGGAAAAGCCGTGTCTGCCCAGTATTCTTTTTATTACGTTTATATCTGTAAGCTTCATATTATTCAACTATATATTTTTCGTATTCTTTTGAAACCTCTGCCCACTTATCCGTATCAACGGGCTCGTATTTCTTAAGGTTTTCGCCTTCTGCAATTATACGTCTTGCCTCGGAGATATCCTTTATTTCACCTGTGGACATAAGCTGAATTGCAATATTGCCGAAAACGGTAGCCTCAATAGGTCCGCCGTAAACGGGGATACCGCAGGAGGAGGCGGTCATCTGTAAAAGAAGTCCGTCCTTTGTTCCGCCGCCCACAACATTTATATGGGGATATTTCTTACCCGTGCACTTCTCAATTCCGCCCAGAACATATCTGTACTTGAGAGCAAGGCTTTCATAAATACATCTTACAACCTCGCCTACGGTTGCGGGAACGTACTGCCCCGTTCTTCTGCAGAATTCCATTATTCTGCCGGGAAGGTCGCCCATTGCAACAAAATCGGGAGCATCGGGGTCAATAAAGCACTTGAAGGGCTCACATTCGAGAGCCATTTTTTCAAGGTCGGCATAGGAATATTCCTTACCCTCTCTTATCCACTGGCGGCGGCTTTCCTGAATAAGCCAGAGTCCGCAGATATTCTTTAAGAAGGCTGTGGTATAGTCGTATCCGCCCTCATTTGTGATATTGAAATTAAGAGACTGCTCGTTTACGATGGGAGTATCCGTTTCTGTGCCGAAAAGTGACCAGGTACCGCAGCTTATAAAGGCAAAATCCTTTTCGAGACTGGGAACAGCAGTAACCGCAGACTGTGTATCGTGGCCTGCAACGGAAATTACGGGAACAGCGGGAACACCTAATTCCTCACAGATTTCATCGCTTAAATTTCCGAGAACAGAGCCTGTTTTTACGATTTCGGGAAGAATACCCTTTGGGATACCGAAGGCATTGCAGATTTCATCGCTCCAGCATCTGCCCTTTATATCAACAAGCTGTGAGGTGGTGGCAATTGAATACTCACCGCACATTTTTCCCGTAAGGAAATATGAGAGAAGGTCGGGCATAAAAAGAAGCTTATCTGCTCTGTCTAAAAGCTCGGGACGGTTTAATTTCAGGCTTAAAAGCTGGAAGCAGGTATTGAAGTCCATAAACTGAATTCCCGTAAGCACATAAAGACGCTTTTTATCTATAAATTCGGCAGAACGCTCAATCATACCCGTGTTTCTGTCGTCACGGTAGTGAACGGGATTTTCCAGAAGTCTGCCGTCCTTGTCAACAAGTCCGAAGTCAACACCCCAGGTATCAATACCGACGGAGTCAAATCCGCCCTCTGCCTTAGCCTTGAGAATACCCTGCTTAATTTCGTGGAAAAGACGGAGCACATCCCAATAGAATGTACCGCCCACCTTTACGGGGTCATTGGAAAAGCGGTGGATTTCCTTAAGTGTTATTTTATTGCCGTCAAAGGAACCGAGTATAGCTCTGCCCGATGAGGCACCAAAATCAAATGCAAGAACCTTTTTCATATTTATCTCCTTAAACGAGTACGCTTGCGGCTATAAGCATCTGTCCGCCGCAATAATTAACTATATTTACGGGATCGAGCTTAATTGCTCTTCCCTTGATTTTTATTTCCGTTCTGCCGTCAAACATCATAAGACATACTCCGGCATCGGAAACGATGAACATTATAACACCGAGAATAAGAATAAGTGAGCGCATCACAGACATACCGCCGTCAATCGTCAGAACAGCAGTCCTTATGCCGAGAATAACCATAGCATTTATTATCATTGCATAAACGAGCACGGCAGGTGCTGTGGCGCCGAGGTCGATTTTAAGCTTTTTCTTAAGAAATATTTCCCCGTCAAGCATACCTATCCAGGGTAAGAGAAGCCATAAATCGTTGGCAGCAAAGGGCACACGCACGGAAAATGCGCTGATATAAAGAATATGTGCCAGAGCAAAGAAAATAATACCGGGCAAGCCCTTCATACCGAAAAGATCGTATTTCAGCACCCAGTCGCCTATAAACGAAGCACAAAGTCCGCCGACGATGAGAAGTGCATAGGGAAAGCTCAGTCTTCCCAAAATTACGGTAAGATATATTCCCGCCGCAACAAAGGGAACGGATGCCGCCATTTTATATTTAAGAACTCCGGGATGCGTTATATAAAGATATCCGAGGATAATTTCAGCGGCAAGAAAGAGGAAATATAAATATTCCATCAGATAACACCCTTTTTAAGGATGATGTTTGCATATAAAGCCTTTTCGCTTGTAGCAATTACGGCGTAAGCCTTCTTTGTTCTGTCATAGAAATCGAAGCGTTCAACCTCTTCGAACTTTGTTTCGCCGTTATTCTTATCAACAATTTCGTGATAGGTTGCCCAGATTTCGGGTGTGGGGTCATTTTTTGTTGTAGCCATAAGTCCTACGGGAGCATCAACGTAGGTGTCAAGAGGGAAAAGCTGTAAAACGGCATCAAGAATTTCGGGCACGTTATGACCGTCCATACGGATAAGTCTCTGTGCGCAGGATGCTGCGGGGAAATTACCGTCACCGATAACGATTTCGTCACCGTGACCCATTTCACATAAAATCTTGAGAAGCTCAGGGGAAATAATAGCAGGAATACCTTTAAGCATATTAAAAAACCTCCGGATAAAATAATTTTTAATTAATCTTCAGGCGGAATACCGTCTGTATACTGTGAATTATAAAGAAGGGCGTAGAAGCCGTCTGCCTCAAGAAGTCCCTCGTGCGTGCCCTGCTCGACAATTGCACCCTTTTTCATAACAAGGATATTGTCGGCATTCTTGATTGTTGAAAGGCGGTGGGCAATAACAAAGCTTGTTCTGCCCTTCATAAGCTCATTCATAGCGGTCTGAATCCTCTGCTCAGTTTTTGTATCAACAGAAGAGGTTGCTTCATCAAGAATAAGCACCTTGGGGTCTACTAAGATTGCACGGGCAATTGTCAGAAGCTGACGCTGTCCCTGAGAAACGTTTGCAGCATCCTCGGTAAGCTTTGTATCAAAGCCCTCGGGAAGGCTCATAATGTAGTCGTAAATCTGTGCTGCCTTTGCGGCTTCAATCATATCTTCATCAGAAGCATCCTGTCTGCCGTACTTGATGTTTTCACGGATTGTACCCTTGAAAAGCCAGGTATCCTGAAGCACCATACCGAAGTTTGCACGGAGCGCATCTCTTGACATTGTGTAAATATCCGTACCGTCAATGGTGATTGTGCCGGAATTTACATCATAGAAGCGCATAAGAAGATTTACGATTGTGGTTTTACCTGCACCCGTAGGACCGACAATTGCCGTGATACTGCCGGGCTTTGCAACAAAGGAAAGATCATCTATAAGAGGTCTGTCCTCCACGTAGCGGAAGGAAACGTCCCTGAATTCGACCTCACCGTGAAGCACTTTCTTATCATCATTGGTGCAGTCGTCGGGGATTTCGTCAACCTCATCAAGCATATTGAACACTCTTTCCGCAGAAGCAAGTGAGGACTGTATATTGTTTATAATCTTTGAAACGTTGACGATGGGGCTCGAGAACATTGATGAATATGACAGGAATTTTGAAATATCACCGATACCGCCAAAAGAAGAGGGTGCTATTTTACCCGTCTTTACACCGATAAAGAACATACCGCCGAGAAGACAAAGAGAAACGTAATTAAGATTCTGAACAAGCGTAAGAACGGGGCTCAATATACCGGAAATCATATTTGCCATAAAGGCGTTCTTTCCGAGCTTTTCCGTAATGAAGCGGAATTCCTTTACGGATTCATCCTCATGGCCGAACATACGGACAATTGTATGCCCTGCATACATTTCCTCAATATGACCGTTCAAGTCACCCATAGTATCCCAGTAGCGTCTGAACCATATCTTGGAAATCCTTGAAACCTTGTAGGAAACAAAGGCGGAAACGGGCACAAGGCAGATAGCTGCAAAGGTCATAGGTATATTTCCCGTGCGGCACATCATAATGAATGAGCCTACAACCTGAATAACACTCGTCATTACTGTAAGAATACTGCTTTTGAGGCTTCCGCTTACGTTTTCAATGTCGTTTACGATTTTTGAAATAACCTGTCCCTTGGTCTGCTTGTCATAATATCTTAAGGGCAGACGGGAAAGCTTGCCGTTAAGATCGGCTCTCAGTCCGCAGACAAGACGCTGAGAAACACCTGCGGAAACAAATTCCTGCAGAAAAGTAAATATACTTGCACCGCCATAAAGTCCCGCAATAACTGCAAGCTGGCTGTACGTAGCAGAAAAATCAATTGAGCCGCCTGCAAGCCTTGCATCAATCTGCTGCTGAAGAATGGTAATTATATTACCCATATAGTCGGGAGCAACAACGTTGCAAACCGTGCTTGCCATTGAAAAAAGCACTACGAAAATCATAGGTACTGCGTGAGGCTTTATAAGGGAAACGAAGCGAAGAAGCGTGCCCTTTGCATTTTCGGGCTTCTGCTCCTCCTTTCTGTCGGCACGGTAGGCAGAATAACGGCTCTGATATTCCTCTTCGGGTATTAAAAAGCTCTTTTTCTTACTCACCGTTATTCACCTCCTTAAGGGCGTCCTCCGAAAGCTGGGTAACGACAATTTCACGGTAAAGCTCACAGCTTTCAAGAAGCTCTCTGTGAGTACCCACACCTACGGGCTCGCCGTTGTCGAGGACAATTATACGGTCAGCATTAAGCACGGTGCCCACACGCTGTGCGACAATTACAATATTTACGTCTGAAAGATTTTCACGAAGGGATGCACGAAGACGGGCATCCGTTGCAAGGTCAAGTGCCGAGAAGGAATCATCAAATACGATAATCTCTGCGCCCTTTACTATGGCACGGGCAATAGAAAGCCTCTGCTTCTGACCTCCCGAAAAATTCTTACCTGCCTGAGACACGAAGGAATCAAGACCGTCGGGCAGAGAATCAACAAAGGACTTTGCCTGAGCAATTTCAAGAGCTCTCCAGATTTCGGCATCGGTTGCATCCTTTTTACCGAAGCAGATGTTATCTCTTACGGTACCGCTGAAAAGATAAGCAGTCTGAGGAATGAAGGCTATGCGGCTTCCGATTTCCTCGGGGCTTAAATCCTTAACGTTTACACCTGCGATTTTTACTTCTCCCTCGGTTACGTCATAAAGACGGGGAATGAGGTTACAAAGTGTGGTTTTACCGGAGCCCGTGATGCCTATGATTGCAGTAGTCTCACCGGGGGCGGAGGTAAAGCTTATATTCTTAAGCTCGAAAAGCTTCTGAGGCTTGTCCTCCTTCTTTTTCTTAAGACTGAATTTTTTCTTCTTTTCGGGGGGACGGGGCTTGTACTTGAATGAAACATTGTTAAATTCAAGCTTACCTGCATCCTCTTCCTTAGGAGTTACGGGATTTTCGGGAAGCTCAATATCTGAGACGGCTTCCATAATTGCCTTTATACGCTTGCCGGATATTGCGGCACGGGGAATTGATACAATAATAGAAACAACCGAGGTGATTGCGCTGATAACAAGTCCGAAGAAGGTAATGAAGGCATACATATTAGGAAGTGTTGAGCGTATTTCTTCGTACTGTGTTTCAATGTCAAGGTAATTGGCGGCATCCACACTCCTATAAACAACGTAGCAGATAAGAGTATACAGAAGCATTGTTATAACAGGAAGGAAGCAAGCCATAATACGGGCAGCTCTGAGAGCAAGTCCCGTAAGCTCAAGGTTTGTTTCCGTAAAGCGATTATCCTCATATCCCGTTTTATTGAAGGCACGGATTACTCTTATACCACTTATCTTTTCACGCATTATCTGATTCATTTTATCAACAAGCTTCTGTACCTTCGAATACATAGGCACAATAATTGCTATAATGATAATTGCAAGAAGAGCAAGCACGGGAATTGAAAGAAGAGTAAGTCTTGCAAGCTCGGGATTCAGAACAAAAGCCATTACGAGACCGCCCACGAGCATAATGGGAACGGGAATCAGCGATTTAAGGGTTGACAGAACGACATCGTGCACCTGGCGGACATCATTCGTGGTTCTTGTAACAAGCGAGGCAACACCTATTTTGTCAATATCACTCTGCGAAAGACGTGAAACCTTGTCGAAAATATAGTTTCTGAGCGTAATTGAATATCCCACAGAGGTTTTTGTTGAGAAATAAGTATTTGCAATTGAGCTTATGATGCTGAGCACCGTAAAGCCCAGCAGCAGAAGACACAGCTCCCACAGACGCTGCATATTGTAAGCGAGAATACCCTCCGAAAGGATATTTTTGGTATAATAGGGAATAAAAATCTGCATTACGGTATTAACCGTTGCAAAAAATATTGAAAGTATCAGAGGAACCTTATGCGGTCCCAGCATTGATAAAACCTTTTTCATTCTGCGCCTCCGTACAGATTAATTCTATTTATGTTACCATAAATCTGTAAAAAATACAAGTCGAACATAATACATAAATAAACTACTTGTCTTAAATTAACAATAAAATAAGTAACATTATTTTGTTTATTTCTACAATTTTTTCCGATTTTGCTTTTTACCCTTGTTTTTTTGTCTGTTTTAAGAGATAATAGGGAAAGCTATTGCGTAAATATTTTTTTTGCGCAAAATAAAGAAAAAGGATACTGAAAAATGGTTTTCTCAAGCTTATTTTTCCTGTTTGCGTTTTTACCTGCAAACCTTTTATGCTATTTCTGCTGTAAAACCGTAAAAACAAGAAACATCATTCTTCTGCTCTTCTCTCTTGTGTTCTACGCATTCGGAGAGCCCGTGTATATTGCCATTCTCGTGCTTATGGCGCTGTTTTGCTGGCTGTTCTCACGGCTTATTGATACGTCACGAAGCCAGAACGAAAAGAAGCTGTGGCTTGCTGCCGCAGTTGCGGTCTGCATCGGTGCAATAGGCTACTTCAAGTATATCGGCTTTGCAGTGGAATCCTTTAATGCGCTTATAGGAAAGGACCTGATTGCCGTTCCGCAGGTAACACTGCCTATCGGTATATCCTTCTATACATTCCAGCTCTTGACATACGTAATTGACGTTTACAGAGGCGACGTGCCCTCGCAGAAAAGCTATTGGAAGGTGCTTTTATACGCTTCTCTCTTCCATCAGTGTATTGCAGGTCCCATTGTCCGCTACGGTGACATTGAAAACGAGCTTACGGAAAGACATACAAATCTTACTGAAATGTCACAGGGTCTCACACGCTTTGCTTCAGGTCTTGCAAAGAAGGCAATTCTTGCAAACGGCTGCGGTGCGGTTGCAGACACCCTCCTTCTCACCGACGCAGCTATCGGCAACGGTGCCCTTCTTGCTGATAATGTTGCGGAAATCACCTCACGCTCAGCTCTTGCCCTCTGGGCAGGTATGGCATTCTATATGCTTCAGATTTATCTTGATTTCTCCTCATATTCAGATATGGCTATCGGTATGGGTCTTATGTGCGGCTTCCATTACAAGGAAAACTTCAACTACCCCTACACCGCTTATTCCGTTACGGATTTCTGGAGAAGATGGCATATGTCACTTTCAACATTCTTCAGAGATTACGTTTATATCCCCCTCGGCGGCAACAGAAAGGGAAAGCTCCGTCAGATATTCAACCTCTTCGCAGTATGGGGTCTTACGGGTCTGTGGCACGGTGCCTCCTGGAACTTCGTTTTATGGGGACTTTATTTCTTCGTGCTTCTTATCCTTGAAAAGTTCATCTTCGGAAAATACCTTGAAAAGGTTAAAATTGCCGGCAGAATATATCTTCTTATTACGGTATTCTTCGGCTGGGTGCTCTTCAAATTCACCGATTTCACAATCCTCGGAACGGTACTCAAGGGTATGTTCGGTCTCAACGGCAACCCCGCATCCACCTACGAAGCCGCAAGCTTCCTTTCAGGCTATATCTTCTTCTTTATCATCTGCTGTGTAGCCTGTACACCCGTCGTAAAGACAGCAAAGAAGCTTATGATAAAGTTCGGCAAGACAAACCGTCCCGTAAACATTGCTTACAGAGTGCTTGACATTGCACTTCCCCTTGTGCTTATTCTTCTGGCTTCTATCTCCCTTGTAGGCGATTCCTACAATCCCTTCCTTTATTTCCAGTTCTGAGAGGAGGACAAAGACAGTGAAAAAACTTCCTTCCGCTACTACACACAGAATAATAAAGCTGGCAGTTTCCTTTGTCAGCGTAATAATAATTACGACCGTCTGCTTCATAATTCCCTTAAGACCTACTTTTTCCGAAACGGAAAAGAGAGAGCTTGCAAAATTCCCCGAATTCAGCATTCAGGCGTTAGCTTCAGGTGATTATTTCGACGATATTTCAACCTGGTTCTCCGATACAATGCCCTTCAGAGACACGCTTATGAACTTAAACTCCAAGATGCAGAATTTCCTCGGCACCTCAGGTGTTATTGCAGGCTTCAACGAGGGTGCTCAGGGGGATGAGATTCCCGACACTCCCTCTCCCGATGAAACGCTCCCTGAGGGTGAAACTGCAACGGAAAGCGCAACTAATGAGCCCGAGACCTTTGCTCCCGAAGAGATAACCTACCCCGCAGATAAGGGCGAGGCTCAGCACGTTGAGCAGCTCGGCAGCATTGTTGTCTGTGACAACGCAGGCTTCGAATACTACAATTTCGTACAGTCTACTGCCGATAATTACGTAAAGGCTCTTAACACCGCAGGCGCAAAATTCTCTTCAACAGCTAACGTATATGCAACTGTTGTCCCCACCAGTACAGACATTACTCTCAACGAGAAGGTAAGAGCAAAGCTCTCCGTTTCCGACCAGAAGCAGGCAATTGACTATATGCTTGGCTCTGCAACGGGCGTAAAGACCTTCAACTGCTTCAACAACATCAAGCAGCACAGAGACGAATACGTTTATTTCCGTACAGACCACCATTGGACCGCACTTGCAGCATATTATGCTTACGAAATATTCTGTCAGGCAAAGGGTATCACTCCCCTTCCCTTAAGTGCTTATGAGATATGGAGCTTCGACGGCTTCCTCGGAACCTTCTACAACGATTCCGGTAAGAATCCTGCCCTCGGAAATACCCCCGACAGAGTTGATGCCTACAAGCCTCCCTGCCAGTATTCAATGACAATTACTGATAAATACGGCAGCACCTCGTCAATGCCTATGCTTTACGACGAAACAAACGCACCTGCATCCTACAAATACGGTACGTTTATCTGCGGTGACAATCCCCTTTCAACCATCACAAATGAAAGCCTTACGGACGGTGAAGCCTGTCTTGTTATAAAGGAAAGCTTCGGTAACGCATTTGTTCCCTTCCTTGTATATCACTACAAAACCGTTTACGTAATCGACTACAGACACTACACAAGCTCTCTTTCAAGCTTCCTTTCTACTCATACAGTAAACGATATTATCTTTGTAAATAACGTTTCAATGACAAGAAACAGCTCACTTGTAAGCGACCTTGCATCCTTCATTGCAGGATAATGGATGTAAAAAAACGAAGACTGCATAAAACAAAATAAGTCAAGGGGTTCTTGCAAGTCAAGAACCCCAATTTTGTTATAAAAATTTCCGCCAAAAAATGAGGCAGTACCGTGTGATACTGCCTCAGATTATTTATGTTAAATTACTTGATAAGACATTCGCCTGTCATTTCCTTAGGCTGTTCGAGAACCATACATTTGAGCATTGTGGGACAGATGTCTGCAAGTCTTCCGCCCTCTTTAAGCTCGCAGGGATAGCCTACTACGCAGAAGGGAACGGGATTTGTTGTGTGGGGAGTGAAGGGATTTCCGTCCTCGCCTACCATTCTGTCGGCATTGCCGTGGTCAGCAGTAATGAAGCATACACCGCCCATTGAAAGGGTTGCTTCAACAACGTCGCCTACGCACTCGTCAACTGCCTCTACAGCCTTTACGGCTGCATCCCATACACCGGTGTGACCTACCATATCGCAGTTTGCGAAATTAAGAATAACGGCATCGTATTCACCGCTCTTAATCTTTTCGCATACAGCATCTCTTACGGGATAAGCACTCATTTCAGGCTGAAGGTCAAAGGTGGGAACATCGGGAGACTGAATAAGAATTCTGTCTTCACCCTTGAAGGTCTTTTCTTCTCCGCCGTTAAAGAAGAATGTTACGTGAGCATACTTCTGAGTTTCTGCTATACGAAGCTGAGTTTTGCCGCAGTCCTGAAGGTATTCACCGAAGGTCTTTGTAAGCTCCTCGGGAGGGAATGCAACACTTACATTCGGCATTGTTTCGTCGTACTGAGTCATACAAACGAAGTTAAGGGGGAAGAAGCCGTTCTTTCTTTCAAAGCCGTCAAAAGCGGGATCAACAAAGGTTCTTGTGATCTGACGTGCACGGTCAGGACGGAAGTTGAAGAATACAACAGAGTCATCAGCCTTGATTGTGCCTTCCTTGTTTACAACTGTGGGAACGATGAATTCGTCGGTTACTTCCTTGTCGTAGGATCTCTGCATTGAGCCTACTGCATCGCTGTCCTCAAGACCTTCGCCGTAAACGAATGCGGCATAAGCCTTTTCTACTCTGTCCCAGGCAAAGTCTCTGTCCATAGCGAAATATCTGCCTGTGATAGTAGCAATTTCACCGACACCGAGCTCCTTGCACTTTGCTTCAACGTCAGCAATAAAGCCCTTACCGGAGGTTACGGAAACGTCTCTGCCGTCCATAATACAATGAACGTAAACCTTTGTGAGACCGTAGTTCTTAGCCATCTGAAGAAGACCGAAAAGGTGCTCAATGTGGCTGTGAACACCGCCGTCGGAAAGAAGACCCATAAGATGAAGGGCAGTACCCTTTTCCTTACAGCTTTCCATAGCGGAAATAAGTGCGGGAATATTGAAGAAATCGCCGTCCTTGATGGACTTTGAAATCTTAACGAGCATCTGATAAACAACTCTGCCTGCGCCGATATTTGTGTGACCTACCTCGGAGTTACCCATCTGTCCGTCGGGAAGACCTACGTCAAGACCGGAAGCACCGATTGGTGTAAAGGGATTTTCTGCAAAATATTTATCAAGATTGGGAGTTTTTGCAAATTTTATGGCATTACCGTCTTCGCAGTTTCTGATACCGAAGCCGTCCATAATACATAAAACAACAGGTTTTTTCATT
>JAZNAI010000004.1:0-1823 GCA_045586465.1 Acutalibacteraceae bacterium
TGACGAGAGAATTTGCCGTAACGAGCGTAAGACTTGCCGCCTCCGCTCAGGGTGTAGTTATCCCTGCTAACATCTGGGGCAAGGCAAAGACCGTTTCACAGATGGTATCAACCATACTCATTATGCTTTTAATGGCAATAAATTCAACGGGCATTCTTCCCGAGACCTTCCCCCTTAATGTGATTTCTCAGGTGCTTTTGTGGATAACAGCCGTGCTTGCGGTTATTTCAGGTATAATTTACATCAAAGACGGTGTAAAGCAGATAGATTTCAGCAAATAAATTGTAAAGGATTGCTTATTATGGAACGCAGAGACAAAATAAACTATTACCTTGACCTTGCAGAAATTGTTTCACAGCGCACAACCTGCCTTCGCAGACGTTACGGCGCAGTTATTGTAAAAAATGACGAGGTTATTTCCACAGGCTATGTGGGAGCTCCCCGAGGCAGAAAAAACTGCACGGATCTCGGTTACTGCATCCGCACGGAATTGCAGATTCCCAGAGGCGAAAGATATGAGCTTTGCCGTTCCGTACACGCAGAGGCAAATGCCATTATAAGCGCATCACGTGACAAGATGATTGATGCAACTCTTTACCTTACGGGTGTTGAGGTAGCTGACGGAAGCTATGTTTCCAACTCCTGCTGCTGCAGTATGTGTAAGAGAATGGTTATCAATGCCGGCATCAAGGAGGTAATTATCCGTGACGATAAGGATAATTACAGAATTATTCCCGTTTCCGACTGGATTGAAGATGATGAATCCCTCATCGGAAAGCTTGGATATTGAAAAAAGTCCATAAAGCACCCTCTTTGACGCACAAATAAAATTACTGATACCTGCCACGCTTTATGTGACAGGTATTTTTTTATTATTATGTTGCAAAGCAACTATGTAAGGTGCTTGATTTTCGGCGGTTCGGAGTACCTTTGTACGCCTTGCCACCGCCGAAAATCACAAAGAGTGCACTTTCTGCCCTTTTTTCACATCTATACCCAACTGACTTCTGACTTTATCAGGTTAGTTTTATCACACACGCAAGGCAGCTCAGAGGTATTTCCGCTAAATGCCCATATTTCACCCGTCTGCATCCGCTTATCTGCGGATCATCGGCGCATCCGGGCAAAATATGAACATTTCCCGTCAAACGGGAAAAACCTGCCACCTTTTCGGTGACAGGCTTATTTTTTATTTTATTTCTTTAAGAGGTCGTTCTTCTTTATGAAGTCGATTGTTTCGTCAACTGTGGTAAAGGCAAGGGCAACGGTTGTGTCGGCGGCGCCGTAGTAGATTGCTATTCTACCCGTTTCGCTGTCGGAGAGGGCTGCGCAGGGGAATACAACATTGGGAACGTCGCCTACGCACTCGTAAAGCTCGTGGGGAGCAAGAAGGAAGCAGTCTGCACGGTGTAATACCTTCCAGGGCTCGTCCTTATCAAGAATTGCGGCACCCATTGAGTAGGTAAAGCCGTTGCAGGAGGTGAGCACGCCGTGATAGAACATAAGCCAGCCTTCATCTGTTTCAATGGGTGTGGGGCCGGCTCCCACCTTTGTCATTTCCCAGTTCTTTTCGGGCTTCATAACGAAGCGGTGCTTGCCCCAGTAGGTAAGGTCCTTACTGTGGCTTAAGAAAATGTCACCGTAGGGGGTGTGACCTCTGTCGCAGGGACGTATAAGAAGAAGGAATTCGTCATTAACCTTTCTGGGGAAGAGAACGCCGTTACGTGCAACGGGGTAGCAGGCATCCTCAAGCTGAGTCCATTCCTTGAAATCAGTTGTATATGCAATACCGATTGTTGTGCCGTGGGGAGTGAGATTTACCC
>JAZNAI010000005.1:0-5057 GCA_045586465.1 Acutalibacteraceae bacterium
TATAGTATGTATGATTATGATTTAAGGCGGTGTAAAAATGGCTGAAAACAAAAGTGCGCTTGCTGAGCTTACCGCTATGAATTCTTTTGCTGAAAGACGATTTGTCAGCAGGAAAGAAACGATAGCTTACGTGCTTAACGACGCATCCTACAGTCTTAATATCAACGATTTCAAAGATCGTTATATTTATGACGTTGTGAAAATTGACTTTGATTTCCTTGCATTTCAGAATATTTTTGCCACAGTATGGGACACAATCAACGATACGTTTATAGGTACCGTGGTTGAAAAAACAAGAACCCGTTGGGGTAAATTCAGACCTTACCTTCTTTTAGGTGAATTCCCCCTTACCATTCTCGGTCTCTGGTATTGGTTTATTCCATTCCTTTTCCCCGATACTCCCGATAATTATTTACCTAAGCTTATTATGTATTTTGCAATGTCAATAATTACCGAAACCGTCGGAACATTCACCGCAATTGCAAAATCGGGCTTTTTGTCCACAATAACCCCGTCGCCGATGGAAAGATCACGGCTTATAGCCCTTGCAAACGTTGTGACACATATCTTCGAGGATATTCCGAAGCAGGTATTCGGTATTATCTATGACCTTGTTATCAGCAAGAAAATAAATATCAAGCTTCCCGTGCTTTTCTCAACCTTCGGTTCTGCCTGTGCGTTGATTTCTGCCGGTCTTGCGGTTTATTTCTTCTATACTTCCAAGGAACGTGTTGCACAGACTATTTCGAAGCCGAAATTCAAGCACAGTATAAAGTCTGTTATCAATAATAAGCCTATGCTTATCAGTCTTGTTTCGTCCTTCCTCAGCGGTTTCTCCATAGGACAGAGCAGAACAAACTTCTACATAGATGTTATCGGCTCAATTACGTGGAAGACAATCGTAGGTATTCCTGCTTTTCCCGTAAAGTTCATAAGCTACAGCTTTGTAAAGCCTCTCAGAAAGAGGTTCTCCACAAAGGCTCTCTGGATTTTCGAGGATGCCTGGACGGATATGCTGTGGATGCTTGTTTTCGGTATCGGTTCAATCAACAACAATTTCCAGAAAAAGCACATTATTCTTCCTCTTATGGGTATTGAAGAAATCTTCGAAATGTGTGTTTACGGCTTAAGACGAGTTGTACCTGCCGAAATCAATAACGAAACTATGGACTACTGCGAATGGAAAAACGGCTACCGTTCTGAGGCTATGACCGGTGTTACTATGTCCATTATATCTAAGCTTCAGCAGGCTGTTATGGGCAGTATCAACAGTATGGTTATGAAGAGAATCGGTTATATCCAGGGTAAGGATATCGGTACTCAGACAGATGCTACAAAGTGGTGGATTTTTGCCCTCGGTACAGGTATTCCGATTATTTCATCAAGCCTTGGTATAATCCCCAAGTTCTTCTATCCTCTTTCTGCTGAAAAGCGTACTCAGATGTACACAGAACTTTATGAGCGCAGAGCAAAGAAGAATGAAATTATGACAAGTGCATCCGAGGAAGAGATTGCAGAAATCGTAAGCCAGGAATTTGCAGATTAAGATTTATGATAAAAAAGCTTCGCCCTGTGCGGAGCTTTTTTTTTTGTTGCCCCGTCAATTATTTATTGACCTTAATTGTGTATTTTGGTATAACAGATATAAGAGGTGTTTTATTGTGAATATCAAAAATAAAATTCTTTTTACTTCTGCCATCGCAGGCGGAACAGCGCTTTTAATAAGCAATTATTTGTTTCAGCGCAATCTCAGAAATACCGTTCTTCCCGAAGGCTTTACGCTTACGGCTCATACGGGCTGTGAGGGTACAAAGGACAATTCCCTTGATGCAATAACCCTGGGCTTCGGCTGCGGTGCGGATATCGTTGAAATTGACCTTAATTTCAATAAGGAGGGTATTGCCGTTCTTTCTCATAATGAACCGAAGGGAAACGAGCCGACCCTTGACGAGGCATTTGCTCTTGTGGCGGGCTATAAGGGACTTCGTGTAAACGTTGACGTTAAGAATACTCTTGACTTAAAGCAGGTAACCGACCTTGCCGAAAAGCACGGAATTCTTGACAGAATCTTCTTTACGGGTGTAACAGAGGAGTTTGTTGATGCTGTTAAGGAGCAGACTCCCGGTATGCTTTACTATTATAACAAAGGTATAGATAAGTCGAAAACAGAAGATATATCATATATTAATTCTCTTATTGATGAGGTGAAGCGTGTCGGTGCGGCGGGGCTTAATATTCATCATAAATCCTGCTCTAAGAAAATGGTTGAAGAGTTCCATAAAGCAGGGCTCGAGCTTTCCGTATGGACCGTGAACAAAAAGCCCGATATGGCAAGGGCGCTGAAAATGGGCTGTGATAACATAACAACAAGAAAGCCCTCTGAGCTAAAAAGTATTATTGATTCAATAAAATAAAGGCGGTAAAGTATGTTGTCAAAGATAACTGCCGTTTTTTCGGCAATTGCGCTTTTCTTTTCAGGTGTGGGTATCGGTGATATTATCCCGTGGCTTGACGTTATTCCCGATATGGTTGAGGTAGGCGTAGATTATATTTCCCTTGACAGATTCGGTGACGCTCCCGAAAAAAAGGATATTCTTGATTCTCTTAAAAAAACAGCTGCTTCCCATCCTTTTATTTTTGCTGATGGGGAGATGTTCGATATTGTACGTAATGAAGCACTCAGCGGCTATATGAATGAAAGCTATACCGGAGCGCTTTATTCTTATGTTCTGGACAACGCTGACGGACTTCTCGATACAAGCATTTATCCGCCTATGGAATACGAGCTTGATGAAGAGGACAGTATTCTTCCCATTTCCCGTGAAGTGATAAACAGAATTGTAATTCTTGGCTTTGCTTACAGGATGACAGATGAAGAAAAATATGCCGAAAGGGCAGTCGCAGAGCTTACAAAGGTCTGTTCTTACGATGACTGGTGTCCGACCCATTTTCTTGCAACGGCAGAAATGGCACTTGCTGTATCAATAGGCTACGACTGGCTTTTTGATTATCTGTCAGATGATATGAAGGCGCTTTTATCTGAAAAAACCTGGGAATATGCCATTACTCCCGCTCTTTCAAAAAACTATCTTAAAAACTGGTTTACATGGTCAAAAAACAACTGGAACAGCATCTGCTACAGCGGAATCGGTATTGCCTGTATGACATTCTATGAAGAAAATCCCGATAAGGCTGCAGATTTCCTTTCTATGTGCTATAAGAATATGCCTATAGCCTTCTCGAGCTTTACTCCCGACGGTGTTTATGCCGAGGGACCGGGCTACTGTCAGTCGGGCATGAATGCCATTGTGTATTTTATTGCCACATCAAGAAATTTCTTCGGTACGGATTTCGGAATGTCGGAAATTGACGGCTTCAGACAGCTTGGATTCTTCCCCGTATACATCACGGGCAGTACAGCAATGTTCAATTTCGGTGATAATAAGGACAGAATGTGCTATTCTCCCGTTCTTCATTGGTATGCCTCGGAGTATGATGCACCTCTTCTTTCTGCTTATCAGTCGGGAGATTTCCCCGGCACATTCAATCCTGACAGCTCAGAAAACGTTGAACGAAACGGAGAGGGTAAGGAAAATGCACTCTCACTTTTATGGTACAACAGAGAAAATTCTTCTGACAGCGCTGATTTCTCAGATGTGCCGCTTGCTGTTCAGCTCGATTCCGATATGGGACAGACGCTTACCGTGATGCGAAGTGCATATCAGGATAAAAATGCGACCTATGCGGCAATTAAGGGAGGTTACAACTACATAAATCACGGTGACCTTGATATAGGTACCTTTGTTTTTGATGCTCTCGGTGAGCGTTGGGCAGAGGAATTAGGTCCCGGCAACTATGATGCAGACGGATATTTCTTAGGGCTTCCTGCAGGAGGCAGATGGAAAAACTACTGCAAGCGTGCAGAAGGGCAGAATACTCTTGTAATCAATCCCGACCTTGCCCTTGAGGATCAGTATGCTTTGGCACGTGCATCCTTCACCTCTTTTGAGGAAAACGAAAACGGCGGAAAATGTGCGCTCGATATGACCGATGCCTATGCTATGAATATGGCAAAGAGTGTTGAACGTGAATTCGAGCTTTTTGATAACCGTTCTTCTCTTAAAATTACCGATAATATTTCCTGCAGAGTTCAGAGTGAAATATATTGGTTTATGCATACTAAGGCTGAAATTGAGATTGAGGAAGACGGAAAATCCGCTATTCTTACAAAGAACGGCAAGCAGATAAAGGCAACGCTTTCGGGTGACGGTGAGTTTTCCGTAATGAAAGCCGAAAAGCTCGGCGGAAAATATGAATTCGATGAGATTTACGATGATATAAGAAAGCTGACTGTTCATCTTGAGAATGTCACGGAAGCCGTAATTGAGGTAACTCTTACCCCTGTAAAATAAGCAAAAAAAACCGACAGATTCAGTTCTGTCGGTTTGCTTTTTGTGTTAAACTATGTTTTTTATTTCTCCGAGATTGTTTACGGTATAATCCGTAAAATTATAGTTGTCATAAGTTTCATTTCTGAAATTGAACCATATTGTTTTAAGCCCGAAGTTTTTAGCTCCTATTATGTCAGCATTTACAGAGTCGCCTATCATAAGGATTTCCGAGGGCTTTACGGGGTAAAGGGCACTTGCACAGGCAAAGAAAAATTCCTTTGCCGGCTTCTGAAAGCCTATGTCCTCTGATGTAAAAATCCCGGATATGTATTTGTTGAAGGCGCAGGATGAAAGACGGTGCTCCTGTCTTTCACGGGAAGCGTTGCTTGCACAGTAAACAGGGTATTTTTCCGAAAGATATTTCAGTAATTCTTCGGCTCCCTTTACGGGAATTGCAATTTCCCGTATTTTTTCACGGAACATACTGTCAAAGGCGATACCGTCGGCATCAACACCGAGTCTTTTGAATATTTCAACCCACCGTCTGTCGTAGATATCCTGTTTTGTTATGATTCCTTCTTCAAGAAGGTGCCACAGCTTATCGTTACATTCGGAGAATACTTCAAAATAATTTTCGGGAAGTGTGATTCCGAAATGCTCTGCACT
>JAZNAI010000006.1:0-13299 GCA_045586465.1 Acutalibacteraceae bacterium
CTTGTCTATAAGGAAATATTCCTGCTCCGCACCGACTGTTGCATTTATTCTTGAAACGTTGTCGTGACCGAAAAGCTTTATAACACGCATAGCCTGGCGGTTAATTGCTTCCATTGAACGAAGAAGAGGTGTTTTTGCATCAAGAGCGTGTCCGCCGTAAGAACAGAATGCCGTGGGAATGCAAAGAACGCCGTCCTTTATAAAGGCATAAGAGGTTGCATCCCAGGCAGTATAGCCTCTTGCTTCAAAGGTAGCACGAAGACCGCCTGAGGGGAAGGAGGAAGCATCAGGCTCACCCTGAATCAGCTCTTTGCCCGAAAACTCCATAATCACCTTATTGCCGTCAACGGGGGAAATAAAGCTGTCGTGCTTTTCAGCAGTAATGCCGGTCATAGGCTGGAACCAATGAGTATAGTGTGTTGCGCCCTTTTCTATTGCCCAGTCCTTCATAGCATTTGCAACAACATTAGCAAGACCGAGTTCAAGATGCTTTCCCTGCTTTATTGTTCTCTGAAGAAGCTTATAGGTTTCGTGAGGAAGCTTTTCCTTCATCACGTTATCATTAAATACATTTGAGCCGAAATATTCGCTTACTCTTGCCATAATGAACCCCTTTTCCTGAAAATAAATATAATGGGACTGCAGAAATTCTGCAGCCCCTTTGCTGTCTCACGTATTTTATATCAATACAAAGTATTTGTCAAGTATTTATGTGAAATTTTCCGCAACAAACACAAATTTATTCAGCTGCTTCAGGCTCAATAAGACCGTAGCCTCCGTCTTCACGTCTGTAAACAACTGCTACCGAATCATTTGCGGAATTGCGGAACATATAGAACTTGTGTCCCAGCATATTCATCTGAAGAATTGCTTCGTCAACCGACTGAGGCTTAATGGGAATGGTTTTGGTTCTGACAAGCTCAAATTCGGGCTCTTCGTCCTCTAAGCCCTGATAGCCGTCAAACGCACCTGAGCGCAGGCGTGTTTCAAGCTTTGTTTTGTTTTTACGAATCTGACGGATAAGAAGGTCAACACAATTATCAAGTGCTTCATTCATATTTTCCGCCTTTGCCTGTGCCCTGAAAATCAACCCATCATTATTAACTGTGATTTCCACGGTCTGCGAAGTTTTCTCCACGGTTGCAGTTACTTTTGCCGAGGCCTCGTCTCCGAAGAAGCGGTCAATTTTTGTAAGCTTCTTTTCTGCGTGTTCTTTGAAGGAATCTCTCGGAGTACATTTTCTGCCTATAACTGTAATTTTCATAACTACATCCCCTTTGGATTAATTCTGAAAAAGAAAAACGGACGGATGCCGAAGAAATATAACTTTCTTCTTCACCGCCCTTCTCTCTGTTTCAATTGTATTATACCACCGAAAACGGGTTTTGTAAAGATATTTTTATACAGTTTCACTACTTTTTTTGTGTGTTTTCAAAAAATTTTATAGATTATGCGACATTATATTACAAAAGATACGTGTCTTGTAACGTGACAGCCGATATTCACGGCGACAGGGAGCCCTGCAATATGCGTAGGGTAGGTTTCAATATTACAGGCAAGTGCCGTACAGTCTCCGGAGAAGCCCTGAGGCCCTATTCCCGTTTTGTTTACGGCTTCAAGAATCTCTTTTTCCATTTCGGCATAAAAAGGCTCGGGATTTCTTATATCGGTGCTTCTGCAGAGTGCTTTTTTTGAAAGATATGCAGAATACTCAAAGTCACCGCCGATTCCCACACCAAGCACCAGAGGCGGACAGGGCTTTGCATCGGCATCTTTCACAACGGACACAACAAAATCAATAATATCCTTCTTTGTTGCCGTGGGATTGAACATCTTTATTTTGCTCATATTCTCACTTCCGAAGCCCTTGGGCGCAACCGTGAAGCTGATTTTATCTCCGGGAACAATTCTTGTATGAATAACAGCAGGAGTGTTGTCCCCGGTGTTTACTCTTTTCAAAGGGTCGGAAACTACTGATTTTCTCAGGAAGCCCTCAGTATACCCCTTTCCTACACCGAGATTCACAGCTTCTTCAAAGGATCCGCCCGAAATATGCACATCCTGTCCGATTTCAGCAAAAACAACCGCCATACCGCAATCCTGACAAACGGGAATCTGTTTTTCCTCTGCAATAATGTAATTTTTCTTCATATCCGAAAAAACATCCTTTGCAACAGGAACACTTTCCTTCTCAGCGCACTCCGACATACGGCATTTAAGGTCGTCGGGCAGATATATATTAGCTTTTATTACAGCAAGTTTTACAGCTTCTGTAATTTCACTTACGTTTATTTCTCTCATAATACCTCTTATTAAACAATAACCGCCGAAGAAAGGTCTTCAGCGGAAATATTATGTAAAATTATTTATTATAGCCGCGGCGTGTACCGGTCTTGAAATCTCCGCTTTTCTTGAGGACGGATATCTTTTCATCACTTTCCTGCTTGAACTTTGCCATCATATCTTCAAAGGACATAGGTGCGGGGGAAGCGGTCTGCTGAGGCTTCTGAGCCTGCTGTGAGAAATTTCTCTGAGAATTATTTTTCTGATAATTTGACTGACGGGGCTCTCTCTTGGGAGCTTCCTGTGTCTTTTCGGGCTGAGGCAAGGTCTGCTTGATTGAAAGGCTTATCTTATTGTTCTCGTTAATTGCAAGAACCTTTACCTTAACCTCCTGACCTTCCGAAAGAAATTCCGTTATGTCCTTAACGTAGGTTGCGGCAACCTCGGAAATATGAACCATTCCGCTTTCGCCGTTTGACATTCTGACAAATGCGCCGAATGAAGTAAGTCCCGTGACTTTTCCTTCATAAATTTCACCAATCAGTGACTGCATAAATTAAAGGGTCCTCCTGAATTCAGAGATTTATTAAACCGCTGAAAGCTCAGCGGTCAATTACTTATTTGCCGGGAGTTACGTCGTAATAAACCTTCTCATCGGGATAAGCATAGCCTCTTTCACGGGCAAGGTGCTCGTAAAGCTCTGCCTCATCGGAATTGTTGATGAGATAGTCCATCTCCTGATTTTCCTGCTTTAACTGCTCAAGCTGTAAATTAAGAGCATCAAGCTTGTTCTGTTTTTCGTTTGAATTTATAGAAATAGTAGTAAAAACCGTAACGGATGCAACAAATGCAATGATAATACAGAGCACAAGGATTATACTGCGTCGACCTGAAGCCTTAGTCACAAAAAAACACCGTCTTTTCCTGAAAAATGTATGTAAAAGAAAATATAATCAATTAATACAGTAATTATATAATACAAACCATCTGATATCAAGTGTTTTTTGTAAAAATTTTCAATTTTTTTGAGATTTTTTTGTACATTTAAATAATAATTTTGTCACTCTAGATACTCTTTCCCTGAGACTGTGCAATAATAATGAAATAAGCCCCCCGGGAAAAATATGAAATATAAGAAATCCCATCAACTCCCCTGCCGTAACATAAAACCGCATCATTCCCGAGCAGTATTTAAGAGAAAAAAGAAAGCACAAAAATGCAGACATAACAAAAAAGCACACGTCTCTTACAAATATCGCCACCGTCCCCTTACCGAAGGGAGTATTTATAAATTTCAGCACATAAAACATTATTCCCAGCATATAACCCATTCCCACAGCCTTTATGAGCACAGACAGCTGTATCTGATGCTCAAATCCCGTTATCATCTGAGCACCTTGCTGAAAAAGCCCTGATGCTTTGTACTGCGCTCGGAATAAGAAACAGAATTAACCTTTCCCGATGCAGTAACATCTCCGCTTTCCGTATTCAGTACACTAATCTGCAAATCCTCCCCTTTAATGGTAAGCTGACCGTAAGAGGTATATAGAATAATTTCCTCATCATTGAAATTATCAGCCTCAGTCACACCGGAAACCGATATATTCTTTCTGCCGTCAATAATAAGCGAATGCGGAAGCATCACTTTTTTTTCATCCATGCTAATCACCCTTAAAGCTTATTTATTAATATATATGAACCAAAAACTGTATATATCAAAAATTCATAAAAATGTTTCATTCTTTTCGTATGATTTTATAATGAAATAGTTTATGTTTTATGTTAAAATTAAAGCAACTTATTTCAGGAGGAATTAACAAATGGTAAGAATTGAAATGGATAACGGTGCAATAATTGAGGTTGAGCTTTATCCCGATAAGGCTCCCAAGACTGTTGCAAATTTTGAAAAGCTCGTAAAGGAAGGCTTTTATGACGGACTTACCTTCCACAGAATCATCAGAGGCTTTATGATTCAGGGCGGAGACCCCGAAGGAACAGGTATGGGCGGTGCAAAAGAAAAGATTTACGGCGAATTTGCAGCAAACGGCTTCCCTCAGAACGACCTCAAGCACACTAAGGGCGTTATTTCAATGGCTCGTGCAATGGATCCCGATTCAGCTTCTTCTCAGTTTTTCATTATGCACGAGGATGCTCCCCACCTTGACGGAAGCTACGCAGCCTTCGGTAAGGTAGTAAGCGGTATTGATGCAGTCGATGAAATTGCCTGCACAAGAACAGGCTTCGGCGACAGACCCGTTACACCCGTTGTAATCAAAAAAATGACGCTTATCTGATAAATGATAAAAAAATCCGTTTGCCCCAACAAAGCAGACGGATTCTTATTTTACTATACAAAAAGTGCCTGATTTGAATCAGGCACTTTAATTTTACATATTCTGGAAAATGTTAAGAATAACACCGCCGGCGATAACAGATGCAATCTGACCGGAAACGTTTACACCGATGGACTGCATAAGAAGATGGTTCTGAGGATCCTCTTCAAGTCCGAGCTTGTGAACAATACGTCCTGCCATGGGGAAAGCGGAAATACCTGCGGCACCTATCATAGGATTAATCTTTGTCTTAAGGAAGAGATTAAGAACCTTCGCAAAGATAACACCGCCTGCAGTATCAAATACGAATGCAAAGAGACCGAGACCCATAATGAGGAGTGTTTCGGGCTTGAGGAACTGCTCTGCCTGCATCTGAGATGCAATTGTGATACCGAGGAAAATTGTAATAAGATTTGCAAGAACCTTCTGTGCTGTTTCTGAAAGTGAATCAAGAACACCGCATTCTCTCATAAGGTTACCGAACATAAGGAAGCCGATAAGTGCAACGGAAGAGGGAGCAACAAGACCTGCAACTGCTGTAATGATAATGGGGAAAAGAATTCTTGTTGTCTTTGAAACAGACTTGGGTCTGTAGGGCATTCTTATCATACGCTCTTTCTTTGTGGTAAGAGCCTTGATGATGGGGGGCTGAATAATGGGCACGAGAGCCATATATGAATAAGCCGCAACCATAATAGCGCCAAGATACTGAGACTGAAGCTTCTGAGCAACAACAATAGCTGTAGGACCGTCAGCGGCACCGATAATTGCAATGGATGCTGCGTCATTTGCAGGGAAAAATCTTGATGCAAGGCAAAGTGTAAAGAAGATACCGAACTGTGCAGCCGCACCGAATATCATCAGCTTCGGGTTCGAAAGAATCGGTCCGAAGTCAATCATAGCACCGATACCGATAAACAGTATAAGCGGGAACAATTCGTTGGAAATACCCATTTCATACAAGGTACTAAGAGGTCCTTCCGAGGCAAGAATTCCGTCAACAAACTGATTAACCGCACCCGAAATAGGAAGGTTTACCATAATTGCACCGAAGCCCATAGGAAGAAGAAGTGTGGGCTCCATTTCTTTCTTTATTGCAAGAAAGATAAGAGTTCCGCCGATAATCCACATTACAATCATTCGCCAGTCAAACTCAGCAAAATGACCAAACATCTCAGCAATTGAAAACATTTTTATTTTTCCTTTCAGTGTATTATTTCGGCAAAAATACCGTTATTATGCCGAAACACAAAATCGGACAAATTATATCACAATAAAAGAACTATGTCAATTGAAAATAGGATTTATGTTTTACAGTTCAGCAAATTTTTTACTCCCCTTCACCTTCAGCCATCCCGAAAGAAGAGCTGCAAGAACAGCAAACACACCGACAGCAATCAGAAGAAATATCTGCATCGGTAAAAATCCTGCAGTAATTATCGAGGCAAACATCATCACCAGTCCGTATGCAAAGCCTGAAAAAATGCCGAGAAGAGATGAAAGGCTCTGTTTTACAGGCACTGTTTCATTTGTCCATTCCATTTTCGGAAAAAGAAGATTGATTATAAGTCCCGTTTCTGCGAGAACAGCGGTAAACAGTACGCTGAAAACAACCAGAAGTAAAGCTGTTATAAGCTCCGCTTCCAGACTGATACAGACAATTATATTACCGATAACCAAAGGAATTCCCGTAACCGCCGTATGTAGCATTATTTTTCCGAAGAAAACATCCTTGGCATCGCAAGGCAAGGAATGAAGAAGATATATCTTTCTGCCTTCAAGGGAAACCGAGACGGAGCTTAGATTGTTGCTTGCCGCAGCAAGACACAATCCTATTCCTATTATAAGTGGAAGACTGAATACCGGAAAGCCGTTCTGAGCCATAATAGAAAGAAGCGCATCTTTTTTTATTGCAAATATTACAGCAACCACAAGAAGCATCAAAGAGCCGAATGAGCTGTTCAGTATATACACCGGAGTATTTTTGAAATACAAAAGCTCTTTTTTGAAGCAGGCAAGTCTGCCGGAAGCCTGTTTTGCCGTTTTTTCCTTATATCTTACCTTTTTCTGTCCTTTGTTCACCGTTGCAAGCTTCAGGAAAGACCTTGAAAGAACAAAATAAACCGTACCGAAAACAGCAAGCGTTACAACAGTAAATATCACAAAAGAAAGAATATCACCATAAATTCCCTTACCTAAAAGATAGAAGGGATAAAGCCATCTCTTAATAAACTGCATTACAACATCCGACTGATAAACAAGAACATTTATAATATCGGTGATTTTCATCATCGAAAAATAATAAACAGCGAAAAACGCAAGAGAAAAAGCAACGGTAATAAAGCTTTTATTTCTGATTTTAGAAGAAAACAGAGCAATAAAAAAGCCGAGAACCAGAGATACTGCAAGAGTGAAAAGCGGAAGAATCAGCACACACGGCAAATAAAGAATAAAACTAAGTGCAGAAAATCCCGCCGTCATAAAATATACGACAGCCGACGGAATAAGAACCAGAAGCTGGAAGCCGAGAGTTACAACATAAAGACCTGCCATTCGTGCAAAAAGAATCATTGACGGAAAAATAGGCATAGCAAGAAGCATATCGTTATCCTTTGCTTCATAAAGAGCATTGTACGTAAGGAAAACGCTTCCCATAAGTCCCATAAAAACAGAAAGTATGCCGAAAACAGAAAGGAAAAGCATTCCGTTTCCGCTTTCTATAACAGGCACCATCATAAAGCTGAAGGAGAAAAACATTCCGAAAAACGTAAGCCCGACAAAAAGCAGCAGAACAACAGCACCGGCTTTTGCTCCTGCTCCCCTGCTTTTTCCGTCATTTCCCTTTACCGTAAAGCCGGAAAAAAACTCAAGCAGCTGTTTTTTCAATAAAGCCTTAAGCATTGTCTTCACCCAATTCAAGGAAGATTTCTTCAAGAGAAGCATCTCCCCTTACCTCTTCGGTTTTTCCGCTGATTACAAGTCTTCCGTCCTTTATAATTGCAACCTTGTCACAAAGCTTTTCGGCAACCTCAAGCACGTGTGTTGAAAAGAAAATGGCACCGCCTGCATTGCAGATATCACGCATTATTCCCTTCAGAATGTGTGCCGCCTTGGGGTCAAGGCCCACAAAGGGCTCGTCCATAATAACAAGCTTCGGAGAGTGAATAAGCGCAGAAATTACCGCAAGCTTCTGCTTCATACCGTGAGAATAGGACTTAATCTGCAGAGAAAGGTCTGAAGTCAGACCGAAAAGGTCAGCATACTTTCTTATTTTTTCCTGCCTTGCCGAAGCACTTACTCCGAAAATATCCGCAATAAAATTCAGAAACTGTATTCCTGTCATAAAGTCATAGAGCTCAGGATTATCGGGAATATACGCAAGCATTTTTTTACACTCAACGGGTTTTTCTTTAACGGAAATTCCGTCAATATAAATTTCTCCCTCGTCGAAGGAAAGTATTCCGCAGCAGGATTTAATGGTCGTTGTCTTTCCTGCTCCGTTATGACCTATAAAGCCGTAGATTTCTCCTTTTTCAATATGCAGGGAGAGATTATCCACAGCCTTTTTATCACCGTATTTTTTTGTAAGATTTTCAATTTTAAGCATATTTTATCACCATTTTGATTTTAACAGTTTTTGCTTCCCGAATCAAGAAAAAAAACTCCCGACAGAATCGGGAGTTTTAAATCACCAGTTAAGCTTCCAGGTTTCGCTCTGTGAGCCTTCGCATTCACCTGCTGCCGTCATACCGAAAAGCTTTGCTTCAACAGCAATATGAATTGGAATTTTATAAGCAACAGACTTTACATAACCGTCGGAATTGATAACAAAATCCATTGTTGAACCGCTGTAAGTAATATCAAGATAGTTAAGTGTAATTGTACCGAGATCAACGTCGGAGGCATCAAGGAAACCTACACTTGCAGCATTGTGCTTCGGATGGTTTGTAAGTGTGCCGACCTCTTTTATAAGCTGAATGTGCACAATTGTGTCATTACCGCTCTTCTTTGCGTAAGCAGTTGCAATACCGTCAGCTGTAAGAGTAAAGGCGCCTCTCTTGGGAAGCAGAAGAGGAACATTTTCACCTTCAGCATTGGTTGTTCTTCCGTTTGTGAAGGTAAGCACTTCTTTTGAGGGCTTTGCAACACTTGCGATAATACCGTCAGCAGCATCCATAATAAGCTTTCCGCCGGGAGCCTTGGTAACACGTACATCAAAAGCTTCTTCGTGATCAACCGTAAGCTGATTTGTATATGCCTTTGTCTTTGTAACCGCATCAGTAGTAAACTTAAGAATCTCAGCAGTAGTCCAGCTTGAGGGATCCTTTACAGCAGGCTGAGTTGTAACCTCCTGCTGTACGGGAGCGGTAGTAATCTCCTGCTGCACGGGTGCAGTAGTGATTTCATTGAAAATGGGCAGCGTTGTCTGCACTTCAGCAGGTCTTGTTGTCGCATTGGGGTCGGTAATGTAAATAACAGTTGTATTTACTTCGTTGTTTCCTCCCGCATTGGGTCTTGTTGTAACCTCAAGAATATTGCTGGTATATTTTAAGCATCCGCTGAAAGAAAGTACGGCAGCAAATGCGAGTATCACTGCCAATGCTTTTTTTACGCTTTTCATTATAAATCCTCCTAAAAAGTGACTTATTATATAATATACGACAAACGACCGATAATCAATAGGCAAACGTAAAATAATATGCACAAAATTGTAAATATTTTTTGCATTTACAGATAAAATGCCTTATTGAGCCAGTTTCTGATGTGCTTGCTTCTGTTGCAGTATATAAAAAACGCCGTCATAACAAAAGAACAAACTGCAATTACGATACCTACTGCAAAGAAGGTATAATTTCCCGTAAAATATGCAGTCAGAAGACCGGCAAGGAAGGAAACAGCTGTAGTTTCAACAAGGAAAATAACAACGTTTGCCGTCCAGTGATGCTTTCTGCTCTTGCTCCATATTATAAGAATCAGCACCGCAACGGAAATCAATCCAACAACACTGAGTGTGCTTTGGGTGACGACAGCACCAACGCCGTGCAATGCAAAAATTGTAAAAAAGAAGCACCCCACCGCAACGGTATCAAAAGCCCACATAAGATACGGTCGGCTTTTTTTTGCAAAAAACGGAAACACAAAAAGTACCCATAAGAGTAAACTTGATGCTGCGACATAAATTGACCAGAAGCCATGCCTGATAAAAAATATATTTAAAAACAGCATAACAATATTTGGAATCAGCATTATGACAGAAATCACAAATGCAACAAATTCCTTTTTTATGCTTTTAGGGAGCTGAAGATTTTCAGAAAAAGGCTTTTCGGAAACAATATCTTCCGTTTTTTCATTAGGATTTATTACGGGAGTGGAACAAAGAGCGCATTTTTTTGCACTTTTATCAAGTTCAACTCCGCAGTTGACACAATAAGACACGTTAAAACTCCCTCCTTATTCTCTGTTACTTTCAATTTTTACGTGAAGTCCCATTTTAACAAAACGGGTAAAAAACTCTCTTTCAACATCGCTTTCAACATAGGAGTTGGCGAATGTAATACAAAGCTTATTATTGAGCGTTGCAATCCCCATTCTTGCGGCATTAACCTTGCCGGGAGGCGGGATAAAGATAATTTTTTCTGTATATTTACGCATTTCTTCGGGAATAGTAACCGGTCCGAGATTTGTAAGCAGACAGGAATTTGTCTGTTCGGCTGTTATAGCAAAAGAAACCCCAACCCCGAGATTCTTTAATACAAGAGGCAAGGCTCTTACGAGCATATTTCTTTCTATTCCCATATTTGCGGTTATCATCATATTCAGTTCTTTTTTGTTTCTCTGAAGTCTCAGCTGATACTTAGCCTGTTCCAAAAGCTCGTCAAATGTATATTCACCCTTATTGGGGTCCACCTTTACTCTCAGGCATATAGAAAAATTACGGAGAGTTTCGGAGCCGAAGGTTTTTCTGAGATCAATTGGCACCTGAATGCAGACTTCTTTCTGCTTTCCCTCTTCCCTTGCCTGCTTCTTTATTAATACGTCAAGAATTACCGCACAGAGAAATTCGGTTACGGTAACTCCCTTTGTCTTAGCAAGTGCGTGCAAATCATCAAAAGGAATGATTCCTGTAGTATAGTTCGCTGTATGCCAGGGCATTCTTGTTCCTTTTGCGTGGTAGCAGAATTTATCAGCCCTTTTATACTTTGCCTTAGAGGTTGCATTTTTAACAAAGGAATCCTCAAGCTCAGCAGAGCTGTTTTTTTCATTGATATCAAAAACAAAGCCGCCGCTCGGAATATCATATCCTTTAAGTCTGAGATACTGAGCAACAAGCGTAGACAGCAAAATAGCACCGCCGTGTCCGTCACTTAATACGTGGTACATATCAACGGAAATACGATTACCGTGATAAAACACCTTAAAAAGAAATTTTCTGTTTTCATTGAACTTTACTCTGTAAAGAGGATTCTTTATATCGGGACGAACCGCAGGAGCATTATTATTTTTTTCAAGATAAAACCAGAAAAAGCCATAACGTATTCTTACGTCATAGCAGGAAAAACGCGGCATAATATCAATAAGAGCCTTTTGCAGAAGCTCAGGATCAATCTTTTCCTTCAATTCATAGCATATACGGAAGGAGCTTGACCAGGTATTTGAATTCTGTCCGGGAAAGATTTTTGCCGCATTATCAAGCTTCAGCCAGAAGCTTTTTTTGTTAGTTTTAATTTCTTTCATAAACATCACATACCGCCGACCGTTATATAGCCGATCGGCGGCAAAAATCATAATATTATTTTGCGAGTGCGCCTACAAGAAGCATATATTCGCCTATCTGTGCACCGAATTCGGGAGCACCGTCCATAATAAGCTTGCCTTCTCTTACGGAGGCTAACATATCGTCAATGGACATAAGAATGCCGAGAGCGGAGTCAAGACAGTCAAAGCGCATTGTAAAGAAAGGCATTGCTCTCTTATATTCGCCCTTACCTGCCTTGGACTTACCGGCCTTGATACGGATGTAAGCGGATACGCTGTCTTCGCCGTTAACCTTCCATGCATAAACTCTGTCAGGGCTCTTTAAGGTCCAGTCGTGAATCTTTTCGTGACCGAGCTTATTAAGTGTCGAAATACCTACGGAGAGAAGATAAAAATAGCACTTAACAAGAAGTCTCTTGGTTTCTTCGTCCTCGGGAGGAGTTTCAAGTCCTAAGAGATTAGCCATTTTAAGAAGGGCCATCATAAATACACCGAATTCATAAATGAAGTTTACGCCCTTCATTTTCGGAAGCGTTGCGGGACCGATTTTGCCCTTAAAGAAAGCATTCATCGCATCAACACTCTTGAATTCAAGCTCAACGTACTTCTGCTTGCCAACTCTGTGAGCAACCTTATCAGCGTGAACAAGCCACTCATCGCCGTTAACGACAAAATGTGTAGCCCACTTTCCTTCGGGTGCTTCGGGATCGAGACAGCTTACCTGATATACACAGTGAACCTTCTTGAATTTTGACTTTAATGAAGGTACGTCGGCAACAATGGTCTTAAGAAGAGGAAGAGCACCGCAAAGGAATATTTTATTAGTATAAATAGCTTCAGATGCCATTTTTTTTCAACCCTTTCTTAATTAAACCTCATCGTCCCAGTCGTCATCAAGCTCGAAGTCAGCCTTCATAACCTCACGTACTGCAGCAATGATACCGTTAGCATCAATACCGAGCTCGGACATAATGTCCTCGTGAAGACCGATGGGAGCAAACTTGTCCTGAACACCGAGCTTCTTGAATGCACAGCCCTTACCGGACTCAACAACAACCTCAGCAACGGCAGAGCCGAGACCGCCGAGAACGTTGTGGTCTTCTACGGTGATAATGCGGCGTGTATCCATAACAGCCTTAACAATAGCTTCTTTGTCAATGGGCTTGATTGTATGCATATCAAGAACTCTTATTTTGAGTCCGTCTGCCTTTTCAAGGAAATCGGCAGCCTGTACAGCCTGGAATACGCAGGAGCCGCAGGCAATGATTGTAAGGTCTGTACCTTCGTTAACCGTTACAGCCTTACCGATCTGGAAGCCGTAATCACTGTCCTTATAAAGAACACGGTCAAATCCGCGGTTGATTCTGATATAGAAGGGACCGGGTGTTTCATAAGCAGCCATAACTGCATTATATGTTTCAACACCGTCTGCAGGGCAGATAACCGTAAGATTGGGCATTGCACGTGTAACTGCAAGGTCAGTAATAGCATGGTGAGTTGAACCTGCCTGACCGAAGGATGTACCTGAATGTGTTGCAATAACCTTAGCATTGATATTCTGATAGCAAAGGTCAGTAGAAAGCTGATCAGCAGCTCTTAATGATGCAAACTGTGAGAAAGTGGAAAGGAAGGGCACAAGACCTGCCTTAGCCATACCTGCAGCAACACCGAAAAGATTCTGCTCAGCAATACCTACGTTAAAGAATCTGTCAGGGAATTCCTTCTGGAAATCACCGATCTTTGTTGACTTTGCAAGGTCAGCAGTAAGAGCTACAACCTCAGGATGAGCACGTCCGAGCTCAACGAGAGCCTTACCGTAAATTTCAGCAGTTGAAAGAGATGTTGAGTCAACAGCTGTATATGTCATTCCGCCTGCCATACTTATTCAGCCTCCTTTTCTACTCTTGCTATTCTCTTCTGATAAGAT
>JAZNAI010000007.1:0-1574 GCA_045586465.1 Acutalibacteraceae bacterium
CCCCGGCACTTGTGGTGTGGTGCTTTTCGTCTCCCCAGGCATCAAACCAGCCGTTCCACATTTCCATACACATTTTGGGGGAATCGGGGAACAGTCTGTCGTGTGCCTCAAAATTCTCCTCAACACGGCTTCCGAAGTTAAGAGTAGCAAGAAGTCCGTCAATACAGCCGTCAAGAATGTCGCTCTCGCTTGTGCCGTCGGAGGTGAAAAGGGGCACGTCAATTCCCCTTTTTTCAAAGCCCTCCTTAAGGTAGTTAAGATACTGCTTATCGTCTCCGTAATAGCCGTATTCATTTTCACATTGCAGCATAATCACATTCCCGCCGTTGGTTACAAGGTAAGGGCGCACCTCGGCTAAAAGCCTGTCAAGATAACGGTCAAAGCAGGCAATATACTTTTTGTTCATACAGCGGATTTCCATATCCTCATCGGTCTGAATCCACCAGGGAAGGCCGCCGAATTCCCACTCCGAGCAGATGTAGGGTCCGGGACGGACAATTGCCATAAGCCCCTTCTCCCCTGCTTTTTTGAGGAACAAGCCGATGTCAAGGCCGCCCGAGAAATCAAATTCACCCTGCTTCTTTTCGTGCATATTCCAGGCACAGTAGGTCTCAACGCAGTTACAGCCCATAGCAAGAAGCTTATCGAAAATATCATCCCATGTATCGGGCATATTGCGGAAATAATGCACCGCACCCGAAATTAATTTTACAGGCTTCCCGTCCTTTATAAAGTCTTTTCCGATAATCTCAAATTTCATATAAATCTCTCCCTGTTATTGTAACGGGAGGGGCGCCCCCTCCCCTACGCTTAATTTCTCTTTTCTGATATTACAGCAAAGCCTTTAATCTGTCAATGGTGTCGGGGCTGCATTCGGGAAGAGCCCCGAAGGGAAAGTCAATACCCATATTGTCATATTTCACCTGACAGATTTTTCTGAAGGGCAGCAGCTCAATTTTATCAATAACGGAAAAACTCTTAGTTATTTTCTTTAATTTTTCTATATTCTCTTCCGTGTCGTTTACCGTGGGGATAATAACCTGCCGCACGGTGACGGGTATGCTCATTTCCTGAAGCACTCCGAGAAAACGGAGAACTCTTTCCATATCACAGCCCACATTCTCACGGTAAAGCTCGTCCGACGTGTATTTTATATCTAAAAGCACTCTATCAGTCACTTTAAGAAGCTTTCGGATATTTTCCGAATAGAGACTGCCTGAGGTATCAAGGCAGGTATTTATGCCGTTTTTACGGCAAAGAGAAAAAACCTCAGCGGCAAACTCACTCTGCAGAAGAGGCTCACCCCCTGTAAGGGTGATTCCTCCCTCTTTTCCGAAATACGCCTTGTATCTTAACGCCTTGTTCACAATTTCCTCTGCGGTGTATTCGGTTCCGCCCTTTATGTCCCAGGTATCGGGATTGTGACAGCACTTACACCTGAGATTACACCCCTGCAGAAACACAGCAAAACGAACCCCGGGACCGTCAACGGTGCCGAGGCTCTGAATGGAATGTACTCTGCCCTTAATCATACGCTTTCGTGGAAGGTACGGCTGATAACCTCACGCTGCTGC
>JAZNAI010000008.1:0-2922 GCA_045586465.1 Acutalibacteraceae bacterium
TGTATGAAATTATGTCCCGTAATATCAATATTTCGCCTGTTTTAATGTCAGGATCCGGGATCTTTATCAGCTTTATTGCGACTGTAGGCAGACTTGTCCTTCTTGCTGCAGGAGGCAAAAGTATTACCGGCTCAAAATACGGTGCTGTGAGATTTACGGGTGTTTTTGTGTTTTCTGCCGCGATTGCCTCTTGTATTACCGGTGTTTTCGGTTTTCTTGAGCATACACCCGCTCATACTGAAGTTATCAGATGGTTTTTTGTTGTGCTGAGCATCATTTCAGCCCTGATTGCTACAGCTCTTTGTATAAAGCTTTTTATTATTTTTGAATACAGAGCCGAAAACCGATATGTTACAGCCGCAGAAGCTCCTCTTTTCAGAAAAAAGCTGATTATTTTCCTTGTTATAATGTATGCCGTCAGCTTTATTACAGTCGGTATTGTGCCGTTCATTTATGCCCTGACAGGTACTGAAGCAGAAGCTGCTCAGCCGCTGTTGTATGTCACCGATATAATTTCATCGTTTGCGGCAATTCTTATAATGTGCCTCATTTATAAGCTCGCTTACGGTGTCAGAAAAGTAAAAGCCGATGTCATAGGCTTTGGCAGTGCATATTATATCGGCGGGGCTGTTACCGCTCCTGCCACCCTTCTTGTAACAGGGCTTTTGCGGGGACTGATTGTTACGGAAATCGGCAACTATATAGCACTTGTGCAGGGCTTTATCACGATGGGACTTAGTCTGATTACAGGCATTATTTCTCTTGTGATTATGTTCAAGGTGCTGAAAATCTTTTTCCCTGTAAAGGAAGAACCTGCCCCTGAGCCTGATGACCGTGCCGAACGGATTCTCAGAAATCTTATAGCATCCAAGATGGATACAGATGCCGAAAATTAAATAAAAAATACGGACATCGGAGGAGAAATCCCCTGATGTCCGTTTCTTTGCCGTTATGCTGTTATCAGCCGATATATTTTATGGCAGCGAGGGCAGCTGTGGCGCCGTCTGCCGTTGCGGTGGTAATCTGCCTTATTTCCTTGCTTCGGCAGTCGCCTGCAACGAAAACACCGTCCATATTCGTTTTACAGCTTTCGGTTGCGTCTACATAGCCGTAGAAATTAAGCTTTATATCACCCTTGATGAAATCAGTTGCAGGGATAAGCCCGATTGCTACGAAGCAGCCGTCACAGGGAACAGTTGTCTCTTCGCCGGTGTCGGCATTTTTGATTATGATGCCCTCAAGTGTATCTTCTCCCGTAAAGCCGGAAACAACGGAAGAACAGATAATCTCGACGTTTTCCTTGGATTTCAGGGTGTTCTGAAGTGCTTCTTCGCCCGTAAGTGTGGGGAGATTCTGAATGACAGTTACCTTTTTTGAGGTGGCTGACAGAAGGATTGCCTCCTGCAAGGCGGAATTTCCGCCGCCGATAACGGTTACGTCCTGACCTGCATAGAATGCACCGTCGCACACCGCACAGAAGGAGATGCCGTTTCCCAGGTATTTTTCTTCGCCCTCTACACCTAAGTGTCTGTGGGCAGCGCCCGTTGCGATTATGACGGTTTTTCCTTGGAACGTGCCGTTTTCGGTCACAACCTCCTTTACATCACCGTCACGGATAGCTGTTACCGTTTCCATTTCGAATTCTGCCCCAAGGGAGATTGCGTGCTCTACCATTTTATCGGCAAGCTCCGTTCCCGTAAGCTCCCCGAAACCGGGGTAATTTTCAATTTTGGGTGAAAAGGTAACCTGACCTCCGAAAACACCCTTTTCGATTACAAGGACGCTTTTTTCGGCACGTCTTGCGTATATTGCGGCGGTAAGTCCGGCAGGACCTGCGCCTATTATAATAATGTCGTACATTTTGCTTCTCCTGAGTTAAATATTGTCGTTTGCCGTGTTAACAAGTTCGCTTCTTCTTTCCGCAAGATCGTGGTACATCTGAGCTCTTCTTTCCTTTGTAAGGGGCCATAAGAACTTAGGAATTATGCCGAGTGCACCGGAAATTGTGGGAACTACGGAGCAAAGTGCGAACAGCCAGAACTTTGTTCTGTCACTCTGGGTGCCGATTTTGATGCCCTGAACGTAGCCGATTTTCTTGAGTATAATGTTTCGCACTGAGTTCATAAGAGAGCCCTGAATTTTAAGCACAAGGCTCTTTGCAACGGAGGTTGTTGCTTCCATTCGGTAGCCGTGCTTCCATTCACAGAAGTCCATAGCCTCGTTCCAGAGGTCTGAGTTGATAACCTTGTTTACGCCGAATGCCCATTTGTAGAACCATTCACGCACACCGACGGCAACAACCATAGGAATCATTTTTGTATAATTCTTGTTTATCATACCGAAAAGGAAGTAGCCCAGAGACAGGATATCTCCGTAGATGTCTGCACCTACCCACAGAGCCTTCGAGGAGAACTTTTTTCTTAAGAAGGGTATAAAGCCGTAAGAAATACTTCCGTTGAAGGAGGAGGGAATATTTGCAATCGTAATCAGTGAATATGAGCCGAAAACGTCAATGAAGTAGTTATTTTCACTGCTGCTTACAGCGAAGCCGCCGAGGAAGTCCGAAAGACACATAAGAAGAACAGGATAGTTTGTGACTATAGCCTTAAGGCCTTCCTTAATATTAGGTCTTTCAAGGGACTGAGGAACTCTTTCCTTTGAATTGAAGAAGTAGTAAAGAGTAAGAGCGGATGAGAATACGCTGCAGCCCACACCGAAGGTCATAAATGCTGTGGAGAGCTTCATACCGATTTTTTCGTTTACAATAAGGTCATAAAGCGCACCGAAAATATATCGGGGCATATCTTCTCCCAGATAGCCCGAGAACAGCTCCGCAAGGGTTATGAGCCGCACTCGTTCATTTGGATTCGGGGTGGTGGTTGACATATATCCGCCCTTTGCAAGTCCCATTGCGGTTGAAGC
>JAZNAI010000009.1:0-23872 GCA_045586465.1 Acutalibacteraceae bacterium
CTTATGACAAAATCAAAAACTGAGGAAAGGGAGGATGCATAAATGAAAAATAATGAAATCAAGCATTCTGAGCCTCTTTTCCATATTTCTAAGCGCTCTGACATTGTATGGTGGAAGGCTTGGCTCGTAAGGCTCGGTGCAATTGTGCTTGCTCTTTTTGTTTCGGCGGTTCTTACCGTTGTTCTTACAGGTGAAAATCCTCTTGATGTTTTCTCTTCACTTATCAAGGGTGCAATCGGTACAAACAGAAGAATATGGGTTCTTTTCCAGAATACGGCAATGCTTCTTTGCGTCGCTCTTGCAGTTACTCCTGCCTTTAAGATGAAGTTCTGGAACATAGGTGCGGAAGGACAGGCGCTCATAGGTGCAATGGCTACAGCGGCAGTTATGATAAAGCTGACTGACGTGCTCCCTCCCGTGCTTCTCATTCCGACAATGTTCGTTGCAAGTATCGTCGCAGGTGCTGTATGGGGTCTTATTCCCGCTCTTTTCAAGGCAAAGTGGAATACCAACGAAACGCTGTTTACACTTATGATGAACTATATTGCAATTCAGATAGTGTCATATTTCTCAGGTGAGTGGGCAGTACCCAAGGGCTCAGGTAAAATCGGTATCATCAACGGAACAAACTATGAAGGCTGGCTTCCCGTTATCGGCGGAAAGAACTATCTTCTTAACATTCTCATTGTGGCGGTTATCACAATCGGTATGTACGTCTATCTTAAGTATTCAAAGCAGGGCTATGAAATTTCCGTTGTCGGTGAAAGCCAGAATACTGCAAGATATATAGGTATAAACGTTAAAAAGGTCATCATAAGAACTATGATTATCTCGGGTGCGCTCTGCGGACTTGCAGGCTTCCTTCTTGTTGCAGGTACTGACCATACCGTAACCCGTGACACCATTGCAGGCAGAGGCTTTACCGCAATTATGGTTTCCTGGCTTGCTAAGTTTAATCCTCTTTATATGGTGCTCACCTCTCTTCTTATAGTATTTATGGAAAGAGGCGCAATACAGATTTCCACATCCTGCGGACTTAACAACTCCTTCTCCGAAATTATAACGGGTATAATCATATTCTTTATAATCGGATGTGAATTCTTCCTTAACTATCAGATTAAATTTCGTGAAAAGGAGGGCAAATAAATGATAGCAGCATTTATACACCGTGCGGTAATGCAGGGTATTCCTCTTCTTTTCGGTTCAACGGGTGAAATTATCACCGAAAAAGCAGGTCACCTTAACCTCGGTATTCCCGGAATTATGTACGTGGGCGGTATTTCGGGTGTAATCGGCGCATTCTTTTATGAGCAGTCTCTTGCTGACGGCGGTCAGCTTAACGGCGCTCTTGCAATTCTTATACCTCTTCTTGCTTCACTTTTCGGCTCTCTTGTAATGGGGCTTATCTACAGCTTTTTAACGGTAACTCTTCGAGCAAATCAGAACGTTACGGGTCTTGCACTTACTACCTTCGGTGTGGGTGTGGGTAACTTCTTCGGCGGTTCTCTTATTAAGCTTGTTGATACGGATATGCCCTCAATTGCTCTTACAAAGACAAGTGCATTTTTCAGTAAGTCTTTGCCCTTTGCAGATAAGCTCGGATGGTTCGGTGAGGTATTTCTTTCCTACAGCTTCTTGGCTTATGCCGCAATTATAATTGCTCTTGTTTCAGCTTTTGTTCTCAAGAAGACAAGGGTCGGACTTAACATCAGAGCAATCGGTGAAAATCCCGCAACAGCAGATGCCGCAGGTATCAACGTTACAAAATATAAGTATCTTTCTACCTGTGTCGGCAGTATGATAGCAGGCCTTGGCGGTCTTTACTATGTTATGGACTATGCAACGGGCGTATGGTCAAACGACGGCTTCGGTGACAGAGGCTGGCTTGCAATTGCCCTTGTTATTTTTGCAGTATGGCGTCCCAATGTGAGCCTTATAGGTTCAATTCTTTTCGGTGCGCTGTTTATCGTTCACAACTATATTCCCAATCTCTCAATGAGTGACCAGGAGCTTTTCAAGATGGCACCTTATGTTGTTACTCTTATAGTTCTTATCGTAATCTCTATGAGAGATAAAAAGGAAAATCAGCCCCCCGCATCTCTCGGTGTTTCTTATTTCCGAGAAGACAGATAAATTTAAAGCAGTCCTCAAAACGGGACTGCTTTTTTCTTCATTAAGTGCCTTTTTTTGGTAAATTGTCGCAGAATATTGCTTTTGTTGAACCTTTCTGCTATTATAATTACAGAATTATTAACTGTTGAAAGGCGGATTAATATGAAGATTACAGCTTTGTTTATGGTATTTTTACTTTGCTTTTTGTCCGTGATTCCCGTGTCGGCAACGGAAATTCCCACGGAAGAAATCAAAACCCGTTATATCTGTGATGCTGACGAGGACGGTGTTGTATCAGCCTCGGATGCCAGACTGATACTGCGTTATTCGGTAGGACTTACATATACGGAAGGCTTCGGGTGGATGGATGGTTTAGCAGCTATTTATTGTGATGCGGATAAAAGCGGTGCAGTAGATTCGGCAGACGCCAGAATTGCTTTGAGAACTGCGGTGCAGCTTGACGAGCCGGAAAGCAGAGCTTTTGTTGTAACCGAAGGTGCGGCTCAGTCCTGTGCTGCCGACGGATATATAAAAGCGGAGTGTGCTGTTACGGGTGAAACGGTTTATATCAATTTCGGAAAGGCTCCTCATTCATTTTTGGCAGAGGACAGATGTGCCGGCAAGGGTATCTGCTGTGAATGTCAGCAGATGATTACCTTTGCGCCCCAACACGAATTTTCAGTTGATCCCTGCAGAGGCACAAGCCGGTGTATTGAATGTAATTATACGGTTTATTCTGAAGGTCACCACAAGTATTCTAAGCATTTCAGATGCAGTGTGTGTGATATAGACTTGTATGAAGAGAGCAGCTATATTTTTGCTGAATATCTTAAGAATAACGGTGTTAAAACAAAGGATGCTGACGGCAGAACCGTTTACGTATATGAAGAATCGGATGGATACTTTTTGTACGGCCTTCTGTATTATACCGACGGGAACGAGGTCGTTTCATATTGCGGTATGGCAGTTGAGGCTGAGGGTGAGGTTCTGTATTACGATTCGTACTATGATATTCGCGGGAAGTATATAAGCATTGATTGCTCCACCGATGAAGGGATTATTGCATCCTGCGGCTCAAAGGTTGATATTGAATTTATTGAAAACGGCACGGAATACGGTATTGATTTAAGCAGATATCAGTCAATTCCAGAGCTTCAGGGGCAGGAGGAAGCCTTTGAAGTAATTGCAGGCTCTATGTCATTGATGAACTTTGTATGGATAAGGGATTTTGCTCAGAGAATAGATTGCCCCGATGCAGAGCTTCTTTTCAGCGATAATCCTGCTTTCTGGTAAAAATACATAACGGCAGCTGCCTGTTACAGCCTTTACGTTTTTGCGTAAAGGCTGATTTTTTTAACAGAATTTCTTGATATTTTTGTATAATTATGTTAAAATATTTACGATTGGACTTTCAGGAGAGTGTAAATGCGAGTATTTGTAAAAACTGCCAGGCTTCTGTGTGTTTTGCTTTTGATTGCAGCTGTTGTTGCCGGTGCTTCGGGCTGTACGTCACATAGCTTTGGCAGTATTGTTATAAATTCAATAAGAAGCTCGGAGGGCGGAAGTAATTCCTTCCGTGTTCACGACAGTTCTGATAATGTGAAGCTGGCATCAAGTGAATCGGCAGAGCTTTATCTTAATAAGAATAACGGGGGAATATCTCTTGTTTCCCTTTACACGGGCAAAAAGTGGACGTCACTTCCGTCTTTTGAAAATTCCTTTGCCGCATCCTTTGCTGTAAAGGTAACTGACGGAGAAACGGTTTATGTTCTCGATTCCTCTGCAAGCATTAAAAATAACAAGCTGTCTGTTGAAAAGACGGCTGACGGCGCTGTTGTGACATATGAACTCAAATGGGATGTTCTGAGCATATCTCTTCCCGTTGAATTTTCTCTTAAGGGAGCCTCACTGACGGTATCTGTTGATACATCCGCTTTTGTGACTCTCAGTGACGGACTTACGATTCTCAGTATTTCGTTTTTCCCGTATTTCGGTTCGGTAAGATATAATGCGGAAAACGCAGATTATTCCGTTTTTGGTGATTATTTCCTACTTCCCGACGGCTCGGGAGCACTTATGCATACGGCTGTTGAGGATGAAAATACTGCGCTTACTTTTTCTGTTTACGGGAAGGATTATTATGAGGATAGTATTCCCGTGTCTCTCGGTGCCTACGGTATAGTACAAAGCGGAGCCGGTCTTTCTGCGACCCTGACCGAGGGAGAAGAAAATGCGCTTATCCGTGTTTTCAGAGCAGGAAACGACGAAAAAGACGTAAACAGAATTTATCCCGAATTTATCATAACTCCCGTCAGTGCAGAAAAGGGAAAGATAAATGTCGGTAAATCCTACAGCGGCAGAATTGCCGTGACCTATGAGGTGCTCTCTTCTGAGAATCCCTCATATACAGATATCGCTTATTCCGTGAGACAGTCGCTGATAAGAGCAGGCTTTATGCCGGACGCAAAGTGTGAAAACGAATATCCTCTGACCTTAAGTATTGTTGCAGGCACGGACGGAAAAAGAAGCAACATAACGGCAGATTATCAGCAGATCGAAAATCTTCTCGGGCTTCTTAAGGGCAAGGGTATAAATGAAATAAATGCCGTTTTGTCAGGTGCTTTCAAGGGAGGTTTTGCCGCATCGGCTGCGGACAGAACGAAGCTCATAAGAGCACTCGGCTCAAAAAATGACCTCCGTACTCTTCTTAATTTTTCCGCTTCGCAGAATTTTAACATCTTTGCAGAAATAAATCTGCTTTCGTCGGAAAACTCCCTTTATTCCGAAAAGGGTGTTTCCGGGGAATATAAAACTGTTGACAGGAAAAATCCTTTAAGTCCGTATATCGGAGACGAAGGCTTCACAATGAAATATCTCGGCATAAGAGGTATTTCTGAAGGCACGAATAATATCCTCGGCTTTGTGGGTAAAAACGGCTTTTCAGGTATTGCCGTTGCTGACAGCAGTATTTCCTGCCACGAGGAGGGCGGCTCGTATACAGCATATAATTCATCATTGCAGAATAATTTTTCTGCAGTATCCTCCGAAGCAAAGCTTATGCTTTCGGGTGCTCCCGTAAACCTTATTAAAAATGCGGATTACCTTTATAACGTTCCCTTCGGAACAAGGGTTGAGGAAACCGCTTATTATACTGCTGTTCCTTTTATTCCTTCGGTAATTCACGGGACTTATGTATATGCAGGTGAACCGCTCAATGCGTCATCCGTATCCGTAATAAACCTTCTTAAATCTGTTGAATACGGTGCGGTGCCCCATTACAGCTGGAACTTCAATGAGAATTCGGATAAGTATTACGAATACTCTGTAAACGAAGCCGTAGAGTTTTGTCTTAAAGCAAAAACAGAGCTTTCGGATCTTACCTCTAAAAGAATTACGGGACACGAAAAAATTGCAGACGGCGTTTACAGCACTCTTTTTGAGGGCGGTGTGCGTGTTTACGTAAACTATAACAATTACTCAGTCATAATAGGCGAGGTTTCCGTAATGCCTTATGACTACTTAAGAATAGGATAATCAATATGGCAAATGAATTTGATGCACTCACACAGGATGTGGGTATCGGGGGAGTCCGTTCACGGCTCGGTATCCGTGTGCTTCTGTGTTATATATTAAAAAACGTAAAAAGCGAGGTTTCAAGAAGCGCCTTCAGTGAAATTTTGAGAAGCAGTGAGCTTGTGAATTTCTTTGAAATAAATCCGGCACTTGATATGCTTTTTGAAAGCGGTCTCGTGACTCGTACGGAAAAAGAGGATGACGATTATTTCAGCATTACCGATGAAGGCATATCCGTTGCCGATAAGCTGCAGACGGAGATCCCCCTGACCGCAAGAGAAAAGGCTCTGGCTGTTGCATTTGAGGTTGTTGCACGTGAAAGACTGAAGGGCAGTGTAGATTACGTTATTGAAAAAGCCGAAAACGGCTGTTACGTGACTCTTACCGTCCGGGACGGGGATACTCTTATGCTGGAAACCAAGCTTTTTTCGGCAGACGGCATGCAGGCGCAGCTTGTGGGGGAAAACTTTATGAAGCACCCCGAAAAACTCTATGAGGGCATAATTGATGCCCTTGCACGCTGAGGTTAGAATATGTTTGAACAGATTATAAATATAGACAGAATGGAGCAGGCGGTGAGCCTTTTCGGAAGCTTTGACGAAAATGTGAAGCTTCTCGAAAGGGAGTTTTCCGTTGAAATCGTGAACCGAGGCTCTCAGCTTAAAATAACGGGTGAGGATATAAACGTCACAAAGGCAACAAAGGCTTTGCAGGGACTTATAATGCTCATAAATAAGGGTGAACAGCTGACAGAGCAGAATGTGAGATACTGCATATCCCTTGTTAACGAAGGAAATGATGACAAGCTTCCTTCAATCTCATCGGACTGTATATGCATCACCACCTCCGGCAAGCCCGTAAAGCCCAAGACCCTCGGACAGAAAAAATACGTTGATACAATAAATAAGAATACCATAGTTTTCGGTGTAGGTCCTGCGGGTACCGGTAAAACCTATCTTGCTGTTGCAATGGCTGTAAAGGCATTCAGGGCTAAAGAGGTAAACAGAATAATACTTACCCGCCCCGCAGTTGAAGCAGGTGAGAAATTAGGCTTTCTGCCCGGAGATCTTCAGCAGAAGGTTGACCCGTATTTAAGACCCCTTTATGATGCACTTTTTGATATGCTTGGTGCCGATAATTTCCAGAAATATCAGGAAAAGGGCAATATCGAGGTAGCTCCCTTGGCATATATGCGAGGCAGAACCCTTGACGACAGCTTTATTATACTTGACGAGGCACAGAATACCACTCCCGAGCAGATGAAAATGTTCCTGACACGTCTGGGCTTTAATTCGAAAATTGTCGTAACGGGTGATATTACACAGATAGACCTTCCCGACGGTAAGAAATCGGGACTTAAGGAAGCTGTTAAAATTCTTAAAGGAATTGAAGATATAGAAACAGTTCGCTTTTCGGAAAAGGACGTTGTCCGCCACAGACTTGTGCAGGATATCATAAAAGCCTACGAAAAAGGCGAAAAAAAGCGTGATTAATCGTGAAAGGAAGATTATATTGGCAAACAAAATTAAAGTAATCATCACAAACGATCAGAATACCGTAAAGGTACCTTCAGGAGTAAGACTTCTTATAAGACGCTGCTGCAATGCTGTGCTTCTTATGGAGGAATTTACCGAATCTGCCGAAATCAGCGTCCGCTTTGTTGACAACGAGCAGATAAAAGAGCTGAATAATGAATACCGTGATATAGATAAGGCTACGGACGTGCTTTCCTTCCCCCTGGGTGAAAACGGTGTGTATGACCATAATCCCGCAAGCGGTGCAGCCCTTTTAGGTGACATCGTTATTTCTATGCAGAGAGCTATGGAGCAGGCTGAGGAATACGGACATTCTCTTGACAGAGAGGTTGCATTCCTGACTGTTCATTCAATGCTTCATCTTCTTGGTTATGATCACGTAAACGGAGGTCTTGAAGCCCTTCGTATGCGTGAAAAGGAAGAAACCGTACTTACTCAGCTGGGTCTTAAAAGAAACGGTGCTTACTATCTTGACGAGGAATAATTAATTATGACAGAACAAAAAACTGCATTTATTGCAATTGTCGGTTGCCCCAATGTGGGAAAATCCTCCATACTTAACAGACTTTTAGGTGAAAAAATTGCTATTGTTTCTCCGAAGCCCCAGACTACACGTACAAGAATTATGGGCGTGCTGACGGAAGGTGAGACACAGCTTGTTTTTACCGACACTCCCGGTTATCACAAGCCAAAGACCAAGCTCGGTGAAAAAATGGTAAAGGCGGTAGGCGAGGGAATTCACGACGTTGATGCATGCCTTCTTGTGGTTGAACCCAAGGGTGAGGTAAGAGAAGAGGAGCTGACCCTCATCAAAAAGCTTAAAAGTGCCGATATCCCCGCTATTCTTGCCATAAATAAGGTTGATACCATTGAAAATAAAGAAGACTTATTGGCAAGAATTCTCGAATTCTCCCGGCTTTATGATTTTACTTCAATAGTTCCGGTGTCTGCATTTGACGGCAACGGTCTCGGTGACCTTCTCAAGGAGCTTAAGGGCTTAGCCTTTCCCTCTCAGCATCTTTTTCCCGATGATACTCTTACCGACCAGCCCGAAAAGGTTATTGCCGCAGAATATATAAGAGAAAAAATACTTAAATACACGGACAAGGAAATTCCCCACGGAACTGCAGTTGCAATTGAGCGTTTCAGGGAAAGAGATGACAGTGATATCCTTGATATTGATGCCACAATTTACTGTGAAAAGGAAAGCCATAAGGGTATAATTATCGGCAAAAACGGTGCTATGCTCAAGAGAATTTCAACGGCTGCACGCCACGATATGGAAAAATTCTTTGACTGCAGAGTTAATCTCAAATGCTGGGTCAAGGTCAAGGAAGACTGGCGCAACCGTGAGGGCTTAATTCATAACTTCGGGCTTGACTGATGGAAAAATTTACTGTTGACGGAGTTGTAATAAAAACCTCGGTAACAGGTGAAGCAGACAGAATCGTATGGGTGCTTACCCGTGACAGAGGTGTTATACGTGCTTTTGCAAAGGGTGCAAGAGGTACGAAAAACCGTCTTCACGGCGGCACCTCTCTTTTTTGCTACTGCGAGTTTACGTTCTCCGAGAAAAATAATGTTTATAATATAAATGAGGCACTTATAAAAGAAGTGTTTTTTGACCTCAGAAAAAGTATGGAGATTCTGACCCTCTCTCAGTATTTCTGTGAGGTAATAATGAAGTGCGTGCCCGATAAATGCGATGAAGAGATATATCTTCGTCTGCTTCTCAACAGCTTTCACTTCCTTGCAAAAGGAGATAAAAATCCTTTGCTTGTGAAATCTGTTTTTGAACTGCGGCTTTCTTGTATTGCAGGCTATATGCCGTCTCTTATTGCGTGTGATAACTGCTCGGAATATGAAACGGATATAATGTATTTTAACTGCGCCGACGGCAGGCTTTTTTGTAAAAACTGCGGCAGAGGAATGGCAATTCCTGAAGCCGGTCTCTCCGTTATTTCGGCTATGCGCCATATTTGTTTTTCTGATTTTTCCAAAATATTTTCTTTTGAGCTTCAGGAAAGCTCTCTCAGAATTCTGAACAGGCTGACAGAAAGCTATCTTAAAGCCTCACTCGGTCAGGATTTCAGTCTTCTTCGGTATTTTGATGATATTAAAAACTGATTTTTTAGAATCATTAAAAAAATTTTAGAAAAACTCTTGACTTTTCTTTTAGAATCGTTATAATAAATTTAGAATGATTCAAAAAATAAATTCAGGAGGCGATATAAATGACCAAACAAAGGGCTGCTATAATTAAGGTTATGCGAGAAAATTGCGGCCATTTTACCGCTGAAGAAATTTTTTTATTGGCAAAAAAGGAATATCCCTCTATAGTCCGTGCTACAATATATAATAACCTTAACGGAATGGTTGAAGAGGGAAGCATCCGAAGAATCTGTCAATCGGGACAGCCCGACAGGTTTGACAGAAATCCTATGCCTCACGAGCACATAATATGTACCGGCTGCGGCAAGGTTGAGGATCTGAATATTCCCGGTCTTACCGAAGCTATGGAAGATGCAACAGGCTGTGAGATTGAAGATTATGAGCTTGTTATTCATTGCAAATGCCCCGAATGCAGGGTAGTATAAATTATATCAGGAGGAAATAACAATGGAACTTAAGGGTACAAAAACAGAGAAAAATTTAATGGAAGCTTTTGCAGGCGAAAGCCAGGCAAGAAATAAATATACCTACTTTGCTTCAGTTGCAAAGAAGGAAGGCTATGAGCAGATAGCAGCTATTTTCCTTAAGACAGCAGAAAACGAAAAGGAACACGCAAAGATGTGGTTCAAGGCTCTCGGTGAGCTCGGTGATACAGCACAGAATCTTGCAGCTGCAGCAGCAGGCGAAAACTACGAGTGGACAGATATGTATGACCGTTTCGCAAAGGAAGCAGAGGAAGAAGGCTTCACAAAGCTTGCTTTCCAGTTCAGAGAGGTTGCAAAGATTGAAAAGAGCCACGAGGAAAGATACAGAAAGCTTCTTTCAAACGTAGAAATGCAGGAGGTTTTCGCAAAAGCTGAGGAAACTATGTGGGAATGCCGCAACTGCGGTCACCTTGTAATGGGCAAGAAGGCACCCGGTATGTGTCCCGTATGCGCTCATCCTCAGAGCTTCTTTGAAGTAAGAGCAGAAAACTATTAATCAGTTCATTTTTAAGAACCCCTTTCTTTGACTATAGCAAAAAGAGTGTCTGTCACAAATCCGTGGCAGACACTCTATCTTTTTGAATTATATATCTTTGCTTTTTTATTGCATCCTATTTTCGTTCTGAGATATTTTTACCATTTTGCAGGATCTTCTAATCCAACGGCTGCTCTTAGTATCAGACGGGCATCTGACGCTGTAATCGCACTATCCTTATCTACATCTATGAGCTTGCTTATTTCCTCTGTCAGAGTTTCTAATCCTACTGCAGCACGAAGAGTAAGTCTTGCATCCGAGGATGTAATTGCTCCGTCTCCGTCAATATCGCCCTTTTTACTATCCGGTACATCTTCTGCGGTAACAGAAACAACATAAACATATCCGTCTTTAATGTAGTATAAAACTCCGTTGTCATATGCAGATGTTGCGTCAACATTTTTAGCATCTGTTTGCCAAATAATCTCTTTTTCTACGGTCATTAATGTTAATGGCTCATCTTCAGCATTTGTGCAACAAGTGATTATTCCATCGCGTATCGACATAATATCGTATTCAAAGGGAATTACTGTTTCACCTTTTGTATTGATAAGTCCGTATTTTCCGTCTTTTAATACCGCTGCATATTCGCCGTCAAAATCAGTGACATCATCGTATATAAAGGGTATAACTTGTTGGCCTTCTTTGTTTATATATCCGAATTTGCCACCAGTAACATAGGTTGCGTTATAAATATTCTCATGTTCTTTGGTAACGGCTTCCTGTACCCAAGCCATTCCGTTATGAAAAGAACCGCCACCAAAGTATTTCTGCGGAATTACAACAGTTCCCGTAATATCCATATAGCCGGTCAGACGAACGTCGCTTTGAGGGAATTGGTTGACTGCTTCAAATATATTTTCAGAATATCTGAACTTAGATGAAAAGTCTATAAGGTCTTCCGAATATGTGCCGCAAAAATTGTAATTTCCTGTAAACCCTAAAGGTCCGTCGCCCACACCGTATGAATATGCAAAATCTTTAGGCAAACTGAGTACAATTTTTTCGTTTTTATCAATAAGATTGGCATCCAACCCGCTAACCAATCCTTTATCTTCATAATCAGATGCTTTTTGGCGAACAAATGCAATACCGTTGCTGAAATTTCGCGAATAAAGATAATCGATTTTATTGATTTTTTGGCCTGTTAAATCAAAATATCCGTTCGTTTCTTTATCTGGGTAGGAATAAATATTATACCAATTTCCTTTAGCTATTATCCCGTCAGCAACATAATATGAATTTGTTGCATAAGTATATGGCATTATTATTTTACCGTTTTTATCCATAAGTGCATTATAATCTGCAAAATATGTATTTGTATATTCACCGTCCAGATAATAGTCCTCTATAGTTTTAAAGCCGTTCTTTTTAATGTAATCTTCAACGGTTTCGCCTTCTTCAAGCTCATATTCTGTAAGACTGCGATAGGCATCTGCTTTTTCTTCTTCTGAAAGGCGGTATTTTTTTGTGAGAGAAGCATAGCCATTTGTGTTAAAAACAACATCGGCCTCAATATCTGTTTTTTTGACATCAACCGTATATTTTGTTGCACCGTTTGTCATAGGCAAAGCGGAAAGAATGATGAGAAGTGCGATTGACAGAGATAAAAATTTTGTGCAAGAAATCTTTTTCATAGTTTGTTGTCTCCTTTCAAGTTTCGAAACACTATTTTTGTATATAAAAAGCTATTCCTTGATTGATTTTGATTATAAAATATAAAATGACTTGTGTCAATAGCATAATGCGATTGTCGCAAGGTTTATTGTTTGTGTAAATCACCATAAAATATAGGTAATAATTATTTTAGGGTGATTGTATTGAAGCAGGAATATAAAGAGTTATATGAGAAATTCGGACTCAATGTAGTGTTTTACAGGAAAAAGAAAAAGCTGACACAGTTGCAGCTGGCAGAACTTGCAGAAATTGACAGAAGTCACATAAGTGCCATTGAATTAGGTAAGGTCGGCGTTTCGTTTGATGTTATTTTTAAGCTTTGTGAGGTGCTTGAAATAAGTCCTAAAGAATTGTTTGATTTCAGATAAAACTCAAAGGCATATATTTTTATATCCCCGTTAATATTTTTTAGAAAGGCATAAAAATTTCAGCTCCTGTACCAAACGGTACAAGAGCTGATTTTTGTTTATTTAATACTTATTCTGCAATTTTTGCAGCCTGAGCTTCACGTCTCTTAGAGAGCTCATCCATAATTCTTGCACGTTCCTTGCCTGAAATCTTGTAGAAGAACATAGGAAGTGCGCAAAGAAGCATACTGATGCCGGGGATTATGGAAACGAGGGAGAACATAGCAAAATTCTGTACTCTTGTAAGCTCCGTTGCAGCAACAACAACCTCGCTTGAAAGCATCTTTGAGGGGTCAATGTCAATGAACATATACATAAGTATAATGCCCGTTGTTGCAAGTGCGTTGCCGAGCTTATTTACGAAGCCCTGTAAAGCGGAGCCGAGTCCGTTATCTCTGAAGCCCGTTTTCAGTTCAAGATAGTCCAGACAGTCGCCGATCATTGCATTTGATACAACGTTGAGTACGCCGAGAGGAATGCTGGAAATAAGGATAAAGGGAATACAGATGTAAAGATTTGCGGTAAACCAACCGATAAGGGTTGTGAATATGCTTGCAACAAAGCCTGCGAGACAGGTGGTGATAAGGATTTTCTTATAGTCAAATCTTCTTATAAGCTTGGGCATAAGAAGCTGTGCACCGAACATACCTACAAGAGCGCACACCTGGAAAATGGTTTTAACTGATGATACGCTTTCTGCGATGTACTTTGTTCTTAATTCAAGTGACAGGTCAGAGGTAAGCTCGGGTCCTATGTAGAAGGCATAACGTGCAACGTGAACGGCTGCAGCCTGTACCATATATCTTCCGCTTGAAAGAACACCCATTGTTACGACAAGCATAAGGGGCTTGCAGGTGAAAATTCTTTTGAGTGCGGTAGGCTCGCCGGGCTTTCTTTCCTTTACAGGGGGGATGACTCTTTCCTTGATGTGGAAATAAGAGTTTCCGTACATTACGGCACCGATAACCACACAGACAGCGGCAATTATGAGGTAACGCTGCTTTTCGTATTCAATACCTGTAGAGCCGAGAAGTGTGGGAAGGGTAAAGCCGGCAACCAGGAAGAGTACCTCGGGAAGGGCAGAGCCTATACTGTTGAGGTTCTTTGTGTAGGAAATAACGTAGCCTCTTTCGTCTGCATTGGGGGTCATAAGATTGGGGATTCCCCAGAAGGGTACGTCAGCAAGTGTGTAGCACATACCCCAGAGAATGTAGGTTACGGCAGCATATATCATAAGCTCGGTCTTGGGAAGATCGGGGGAGATATAAAGTAATATGGTAAGTATGGCAATGGGGGCTACGCCGTAAAGGATGTAGGACTTCATTTTGCCGTGCTTCGGATTTGCCTTGTCGGCAACAATACCCATAAGCGGGTCGTTTATTGCGTCCCACACACGGGCAAGAAGCATAAGAAGCATTACAAACATCAGGGGAAGCTGTAATACGTTTACGTAATAGTCGCTGATGTAGCTTGACATCATTGCATACATCATACCCTGACCCATAGCACCTACTGCGAACATATTAAGCTCTTTTTTAGGCACTACAAAGCCGGGACGGGGCTGTTTTTTCTCTTTTGCCATTGTTTTTCTCTCGCTTTCTTACTCAGTTTTTTCTCAACGCACCGAGAAGAACTCCCGAATCAGGGAAGTCTCCTATGGTTTTACAGTAATGAGAATAAATCACTTTCATATTTTTGTCAACACCTATAAGTGCGGGAAGCTGTAATTCACGCTTGCCCGAGGTGCTTTCTTCCGTAAAGGATTTTATCATATCGGTGTCAAGAAGGTTGTGCACGTCGCCGTTTGTCATATCCTCGAACATCTTATCTCCTGCCACCATACTGATTATGCTGTTGGCTTCAAAGATGTTATATCTGTCGTAGAATTTGCACTCGGGGTCAGCTATAAGCTCAAAGGGATAAAAGCTCTGATACTGTGCTAATTCCTCGGCGGTGTTCTGCAAAACGAATTTCAGGTCAATGCCGAACATTGTAAAAACTCTCTGATATTTTTTGAAGGTATCAAGCGTCTTTACTGCTATTTCGCACTCTATATATCTTGAGAATACAAGGAGTGTCTTTTTTGAAACGTTGTGCTTGAGAAGCTTTCCTGCTCCGTAAGGGGAGTTGTAGACAAAGTCTGAAAGCAAATCTCCCTTTTCGAGCTTCTTGTGATAAGGCTTGCCGTTTGCTTTTCTGTTCTCAATAACGGAATTTACGGCAGCTTTGAATCTTTCCATTGTTTTTTCAAGGGTTACTCTCGCACAGGCAAGATTGATTCTCTGGAAGCCTCTGCCGAGGTCACCGAACATTTCGCCCCAGTCAAGGAAGATATCTGCATTCTCGAGCATTTCCCGAAGCTCAACGTGTGTCATTTCGAGAGCTCTCATATCAATCCATTGAAGATAAGTACCCTGGAGGGGGAATACCTTTATTTCGGGGAAATTTTCTGCCATAAAGCCTTCAATGTATTTAGCATTGCCGTCGATAACCGTCAGTAATTCATCGAGCCAGTCCTCACACTCGTTATATGCGGTTTTGCATGCCTCAAAGGCAAAGATGTTAAGGTGGCTCTGAAGATTCATCATCATAACCGCCTTCATTTTTCCTCTTGCCTTTTTGTCGGGAATTATGATGTTGGAGCACTGAAGACCTGCAAGATTGAAGGTTTTGCTGGGCGCTGTGCATACTGCAATATTTCCGAGTGTTTCTTCATCGAGCGTTGCCATAACGGTGTGCTCGAAGCCGGGCATAATAAGGTCGTTGTGGATTTCATCGTCAATGATAAACACGCCGTTTTTGTTGCAGATGTCGGCGATTTTCTGCAATTCCTCCTTTTCCCACACTCTGCCTATGGGGTTGTGGGGATTGCAGAATATTATTGCCTTTGTACCGGGAAGTGCTGCTTTTTCTTCAAGGTCATCAAAATCAATGCTGTATTTTCCGTCAGACAGAATAAGCTCGCTGTAAACAAATTTTCTGCTTTTTGCAAGGACTGCCATATCAAAGGGATAGTACACGGGAGTAAGAATAATTATTCCGTCCCCGGGCTTTGTCATCGCTTCAATAATAAGTCCAAGACCGTTTACCACACCGGGAGTTGTGATAATCCAGTCCTTTTCAATGTGAAAGTTATGCCTTCTTTCCATCCAGGAGACAACTGTCTCGTAGTATGCATCCGTGGGGTCGGTATAGCCTAAAATCTGCTCCTGTGCCAGCTTTGACAGTGCATCCTTGATAGGCTTTGCTGTGGGGAATTCCATATCCGCAACGGATAATGGAACTGCATTAACACTTGCATTTTTTGCGCCGTTCCACTTTGAGGAGCCGCAGCCGCTTCTGTCGGGAACACTTGTAAAATCGTATTTCATACAATTCCGCTTCCTTAATTTATATAATAATTGTCGTAACGCTTTCGGGCGGAATAACGATATTTCCGTTTTCGGGGACATCCTTTTCCGTCAGGTCATTATCTTTATCCGTAAGGGAAGTAATGACTGCTTTCCCGAAGGTGTTTTCAATGTTTTTCGCATTTTTTGCGGCATTTATAAGGACAGCAACTGTTTTTCCGTCCTTATAAAAAGCAACGGCATTAATATCCTTATCGTCGCAGGAAATTTCAATTCTTTTAGCATTTTTTGGAATGTACTTTGAGAAATTGCCCGTAACGAAAAGACGCTTTGTGGTGCTGAAGGTTTTATCGTCCTCATTTATGTAGATAAGTCCGTCACAGTAATCAACCTCCGAAACCGCAATCCAATGCTGCCAGGATGACACTCCGAGAATCGTAATATCCTCGAACATTGTTTTTGCAGTAACAAGTGCCGAATTCATACCGCTGTCCCGACCGCCCTGCATATGGCACCATTCACTCATATTGACGGTTTCACCCGGGAAGAAGGCATTGAGGAATGCTCTGTATCTTTTAAGAAAGCCCAATCTGTTGTTGAGGAATGGAACGGGAATGGGAAGACAGTAGGAATGAACATCGATTCCGTCACAGCATTCCCGTATTTTTTTATTGCCGAGAACGGCAAAGGTATAAGCCTTATTAAACCAACGGATATCTCCGTTTTCGCAGGCGCTGATTTTAACGTCCCTGAGAGCCGGTCTGTTTTTCAGCTTCGCAGAGAGCTTTTTGAGCAGTGAATAAACCTCAAAGGGCGTGTAATGACAGCCCTCCTGCCCGTTTTTCTCCGTCCACACCCACATTGGCTCGTTTACGGGAGAAATAAGCTTTACGGGAATATCCTCTCTGAGAAAGTGCTCCGCACAGTCAAGAAGGTAATCTGAGAAGGCATCCTCATTTTCTCGGGGAAGGTTGCTGTGCCAGGCCTTGTCAAGGCAGGATTTGTGATTTTTCGTAAGTCTTTCGGGAGGGGAGTTTGAGAAGAGTATTACCTCATCAGCTCCCTCCTTTACACAGAGCTTCATCATATTAACAGCGTTTTTATCTCTTGACCAGTCATAGCTGCCGTTATCGTCAAAGCTTTCAGCCATTCTGTTCTTGTTGGGAAAAACACTTGAGCCGCTGTTTTTAGAGCCGCCGCCGAGATTATAACGGTAAATGCTCATACCGATACCCGTAACGGGGTTGTAAAGAAGCTCGGCAATCCGCTCGTTTACCTTTTTGCCGCCCACCGGGCCCTCGTGATTCCCGCCGCCTACAACCTGAGCCCACCAGGCACCCGAGGCTCCGATTCCGCGAAAGGTCTGAAAGGTTTTCTCTTTATTGATGCATAATTTCATAATTTTCTCTCCCAAAAAAATTATTTACGTGAAAAATGCTTTTTTATTGCCTCAAAGGATTCTTCACTTAAAAAATGCTCAATTCTGCAGGCATCCTCCGTGGCGGTTTCCTGGCTTACGCCCAGACCGATAAGCCAGTCCGTAAGAATTGTATGTCTTTCATACATTTCTTCTGCAATGTAAAGTCCCTGCTTTGTAAGAAGCAATTCACCGTTGTCCCCGACAGTAATGAAGCCTCCGTTTTTCAGAAGCCCCACAGCACGTGAAACGCTGGGCTTCGAATACCCGAGATGCTCACTTACGTCAATGCTTCGGACTGAGGGCTGTGTTTTTGAAAGTATATATATTGTTTCGAGATACATTTCTCCCGATTCCTGAAGTCTCATAATACGTCTCCTTATTATATTAAAAGGATTATATCATATCAGCGCTGTTTTTACAATATGGCATAGTTGTTGACTTTAGACGTGTTTTATTGTAAAATATTACTGTAAAGGAGGCTCTGATTATGAAAAATGTGAACAGAATTTTATGGGGCTTTGTCCTTGTGGGTGTCGGTGTCGTTCTCGGACTTCACGTTATGGATATTCTGCCCTTTGATATCTTTTTTAAGGGTTGGTGGACTCTTATAATCATTATCCCCAGCTTTATTTCGCTTTTCTCTCAACGGGATAAAACCCCGGGTGTGGTGGGAATGGTTGCAGGTGTTCTTCTGCTTCTCGGCAGCCGAGGCATAATCGATTTTAAGATGCTCGGCAAGCTTATCGGACCTATTCTTATAGTTGTTATCGGTCTTTGTCTTATTTTTAAGGATGCCTTCAATAAGAACGTAAAGGATGCAATCAAGTGCATAAAGGAAAAAAATTTCCCGAAGAAGAAATGCACCGCTGTTTTCGGCGGTAAAAATGCCGTTCTTGCCGGTGAACCCTTTTACGGAGCCGATGCTGTTGCAGTTTTCGGCGGACTTGAAATTGACCTCAGAGGTGCTGTGATTACAGAGGATATCATAATAAGCACAGGTGCCGTATTCGGAGGTATTGATATTTTCCTGCCTCAGAATGTCAATGCGGAGCTTTGTGTTACACCCGTTTTCGGCGGTGTTGCAAACAAAACCGGCAGAGCCTTTACACCCGGAATTCCCACGGTATTTGTAACCGGTATATGCGCCTTCGGCGGAATTGATGTTAAATAACGGTAAAAAAAGAATCGGCTTGGGCATTTTTAGCTCAAGCCGTTTTTTGTATGATTACTTTATATATTCTGCAACAAGACTGTCAACTGCTTCCCAATATTTTTCGGGGAAGTTTGCGCAGGCTTCATCGTGACCCGTGTCGGGGAGTGCCAGCTTCATTTTCGGTGCCGAGCACTTTTCGTAAAGTGCTTCCATCATCCAGAAGGGGACTACCTTATCTTCCTCACCGTGAATAAAAAGTGTGGGAGTTTCCGAGTGTGATACGGCTCTTACGGGTGCGCAGTCCGAAAAGCTCCAACCGAGAAAAAGCTTTGCAAAGCTGTCGGCTGCATTCACGAAGGGGAAGGGGGGAAGCCCTGCTTCTCTCTTTATCGCACCGGTAAAAAGCTCTCTGCAGTCTGTAAAGCCGCAGTCTGCAATACAGCATTTCACGTTTTCGGGAAGCTTTTCACCCGTTGTCAGCATTACTGTTGCACTGCCCATTGAGATGCCGAGAAGCACAATTTCCGCTTCGGGATCACGGGAGATGATGTAATTGATCCAGGAAATAACGTCAAATTTTTCGTAATAGCCCATAGATGTAAAGTAGCCGTCTCTGTTTCTGTGAGCACGCTGGCAGGGCATAATGCAGTTGTATCCGTTTTTATAGAAATGAATTGCCTGACGTGCCATGGCTCTCGGACGGGAGGTATAGCCGTGGACTGCAATAAGCCACTTGTGTGAGGGTTCATCTCTTAAAATTATCTTTGAAAGGAGCTTTTCTCCCTTTTCATTGTAAAGCACGGTATCCTCGGGATTGATTCCGCAGTACCAGTCGTCTGCTGTTCTGAAGTTTTCATCATTCATATATCTGTGCATATTACCGGGTGCCTGAAGAAGCTCTTCGGGATGCTTGTTGCAGGCCTTCTTTGAAAGAATTCCGTAGCATAATGCACCGCCTGCACCGAGATAAGCACCTGCGGCGATAACGGCTGTCCCTGCAATTATTTTTGCGGCTTTCATTTTTTTGCTCATAAAAACACCTTCCCCTGACAGTATAGGATTATTTTAACAATTAATACCGTACAAATCAACAGTTTTTTTGTGTCATTGACTTACTCTGTTTGCCAATGTATAATAATTTTGTATATACTTTTATGAAGGGGTGTACGGTATGAGAAAAGTAATTGATCTGAATTTTGATTGGAAATACAGTGAAACCTTTACCGAAGAAATGATAAAGCCCGGTTTTGATGACGGGGATTTCGTCAAGGTGCAGATTCCTCACACAAACAAGGAGCTTCCTTATAACTATTTTGATGAGAAGATTTTTCAGTTTGTAAGCTGTTACAGAAAAACCTTCCGTCTTCCCAAGGATGCCTTTACGGGTAAAAAGCATATCTTTATTACCTTTGAGGGTGCGGCAAACTACGCTAAGGTATATCTTAACGGCAAGTTTATCGGTGAGCACAAGGGCGGTTATACACCATTTTCTCTTGAAATTACGGATAAGGTGAATAAGAGCAATAACTTCCTTACCGTTATGCTCGATTCCACCGAAAGACCCGAAATTCCTCCCTTCGGCAAGGTTGTTGACTACCTTGTTTACGGCGGTATTTACAGAGAAGTACATATTGATATTTATGACGAAAAATATATTGAGGATGTTTTTGTAAAAACTCCCGACCCTCTTTACAGCGTAAAGACAATTGAAGCTGATGTTACATTCTCCGAAAAGGTTACAGGTAAATGTAAGTTTGAGCTTTATGACGGCGAAAAGCTTCTCGGCACCAAGACTGCAGATGCAGACGGTAAGGCAATACGTATCCGTTGGAAGGTAAAGAACGTTGAGTTATGGGATATTGACAGCCCTAAGCTCTACACTCTTAAGGTATTCTTCGGGGATGATGAAACAGAAATGCGCTTCGGCTTCCGTGAGGCTTCATTTACAAGAACAGGCTTCGTGCTTAACGGCAGAAAGGTAAAGCTTCTCGGTCTTAACCGCCATCAGAGCTATCCTTATGTAGGAAACGCAATGCCTGCTTCCGCACAGAAGGCTGATGCCGATTTTATGAAATATACTCTCGGCTGTAATATTGTAAGAACCGCACACTATCCCGATTCGGTACATTTCCTTGACCGCTGTGATGAAATCGGTCTTCTCGTGTTTACCGAAATGCCCTCCTGGCAGTTCTTGGGAGAGGGTGAATGGAGAGAAAACTGCCTCGACAACATCCGTTCAATGGTAATGAGAGACAGAAGCCATCCTTCCGTTATTCTCTGGGGTGTCCGTGTAAACGAGGGCGGAGACTGTGACGAGTTCTACACCGAGACCAATGCTCTTGCACGCTCTCTTGACCCCACAAGACAGACCGGCGGTGTAAGAAACTTCCCCCGAAGCCACCTGCTTGAGGACGTTTATACATACAATGACTTTATTCATTCGGGCGGTCCAATAAATCTTCTTCCTGCAATTATCACCTGCGGAATAAAGGCTCCTTACCTCGTAACCGAGCACAACGGTCATATGTTTCCCACAAAGACCTTTGACAGAGAGGCACTTCGTACCGAGCACGCATTAAGACACCTCAGAGTTCAGAATACCTCCTTCGGCTCAAAGCGTCATTCGGGTGCTATCGGCTGGTGTATGGCTGACTACAATACCCATAAGGATTTCGGAAGCGGTGACAGAATCTGTTACCACGGTGTAGCTGATATGTTCCGTATCCCCAAGCTTGCCGCAGCGGTTTATGCTTCTCAGCAGGACGATATCCCCGTGCTTGAAACCTCTTCCGCTATGGATGTAGGTGAGCATCCCGGTGCAATTATCGGTCAGACCTATATTTTCACCAACTGCGATTATGTTGAAATCTATAAAAACGGAAAGTATAAATCAACGGCATATCCCAATAAGGCTAAATATTCGAATCTTCCTCATCCTCCCATTCTTCCTCAGGACTATATCGGTGCTTCTCTTGAAGAGGAGGACGGACTTCCTCACGATGTGGCAGAGCCTCTTAAAAATGCCCTTGTTGCAGCATCCGTATACGGTTATATTATGCCTCCTCAGCACTATCTTGAAATTGCTTATTCATTCTTAAAGGGCAGAATGAAGATTTCACAGATGGTTGACCTGGTTACCAAGTATTTTGCCAACTGGGGTGACGAGCAGGTTGAATACCGTTTTGACGGCTATAAGGACGGCGTTCTTGTAAAATCCGTTACCCGTACTGCGGCAAATGCTCAGCAGCTTATTGTAAAAGCAGACAGCGACACACTTACAGAAGACAAGACCTATGATGTAACCCGTGTTGAACTTATGTGTGTTGATCAGAACGGAAACCGCCTGCCCTTTGCAAACAACAGCATAAGTGTAAAGGTTGACGGTCCCGCAACAGTTATCGGTCCCGAAGAATTTGCCCTTGTGGGCGGCGCCCGTGCCTTCTGGATTAAAACTGCTGGTAAATCAGGCGATGTCACCGTAACAGTTACAGGCGAAAACCTCGGTGAGCATACTCTCAAATTCAAGGTTATTAAGAAATAACAATGATCCCTCTGATTTATCAGAGGGATTTCTTTTTTGTTGACAGTTTAAGTGAAAATTAAAAACCGGTATGGACTTTTTTATCAGTATATGCTTATCTGTATGATGAATAGGAAAAGGGAAAACAATCCTTAATTCTGCTTTAAGTTTTTATTAATTTTTTGCTGTTTGTATTGATTTATTTGAAGAAAAATCAGAATATGTAAGTGAGAATAAATTTCAAAACTTTGGCTGTGATACCAATGTGCCCTATGAACGGACATAAAACAGCAGATAAATCTATCACTCTTCAACTATAAAATAAGGAGTAAAACAAAATGAAAAGAAAAGTTTTAATAATAGTTCTGATTTCTATTATAGCTCTGTCAGTATGCTTTATTTTGTATGCAGTTGCTGATGAAAATGCAAAAAATAACAATGATTTAATAATTAATGTGGAAACTACTTCGGGCAGTAATGATAAAACTGAAGTAAATAATGTGAAGGGCTCTTATAATGCGTTACCTTTTGAATTTGAAATAAAGGAAGCATATTCATCCCACAGAGAGGTTTGTGTTGATAAGGATGCATTGAATGAATATATGCATCAATATAGGATAGACTCAATTCAGTATGCCCGGGAGAGAAATATAACAGCCGATGAACTGGAAGGTTACGGATATAATGAATCCTTGTATCATTTGTATGTAAATAAATTACGGGAATGGGAATTGAAATATGAACCCACAGAAACTGAAAAAACGGAGTATAAAGAAAGATTTATCGAATACTATATAAGTATCAACGGAACTCCCGGTGATGAATCAAACAGAAAAACAGCAGAATATTACTTAAACGAATATCGTGAAGGCAATATCAGTATAGACGAAGCAATGGAGAAAAGCGGTGCGATAAATCATATTGAGCTCTTTGCTGACAAAAAAGATACACTTCATAGAATTCTGTCGGAATCGCATTTGTTAGGTTGGTATAAAACGCCTAACGGAGTCGGTTAAAAAGAACAACCGAAATTGCGTATAATACAGAAATGCTTTGATTTTGGCTGATTATTATGTAGTTTCAGTGAAGAAATAAAATTCGGGGCTGTAAAAAACGAAAGCTTTTTTACAGCTCATTTTAAGGGGATAGGAAAAAATGATGAAGAACGGACAAACCGAGTAAAAACAAGACTTCAGGCTTGTTTTTATTTGCCCGAAGGCGTACAAAGGTACGTCGAGAGGCGAGGTTTGTTCGTAGCATAAAACATAATATTTTTAATTATTTCCGGTTTTCGGATTAATTCAGGGGTTCTTGCAGGTTTATGACTTGCAGGAACCCCTTAGTTTATATGGTTTTATGCGGTCTTCGCTTTTTTTACATCCCCGATAAATTTATTTTGTTAATTCAATTGCATACATATACTGACACTTAACTTCATCGGGATTAATGGCAGGGAAGTTGATTTTAAGCTTACCGCCGTCATTTTCCGTGGTAAGCTTAGCATCGTGAGAAAGAAGACGGGCTTTGATATTTTCGTCATAATCTACCTCTGAAAGAGTAACGCTGCCGAAGGGGAAGCGGTTGATTATAGCATAAACCGTGTCGCCCTTCTTTGTATAGTAGGTGTCCTTCTGAACAGCCTTTGTGTAAAGACGGGTGCCGTAAATTGCGTCCCCGTTGACAGAGAGCCACTGACCTATCTGTAAAAGTCTTTCTTCCATAATTACGGGGATTGTGCCGTCTGCAGCAGGACCTATATTAAGAAGGAAGTTTCCGCCCTTGGACACAAGCTCTACGAGCATTTCGATAAGCTCCTTAGCGGAGAGATAGTCCTCTGTTGTTTCAATTCTGTTAAAGCCGAAGGAGCGTCCGATGCCTCTGCATTCCTCAAAGGGACGGTCAAGCTCAACGTCTTCAATTTTTCTGCCTTCTT
>JAZNAI010000010.1:0-4975 GCA_045586465.1 Acutalibacteraceae bacterium
TTCTTATTCTGGCATACATAAGTGCGTGAGGTCCGTCAAGATGGCTGACGCCCTCGTGTGCACCGTCTCCTATAATTTTAGCCTCTGCGGCGGTAAGCTCAATATCAACACCGCCGAGAATATCTATAACATCCTCAAAGCCTTCAAAATCAATCTTGAAGCATCCGTCAATATTGATATCAAAATTAGCCTTGAATGTATTCTTAAGAAGAGAGAATCCGCCGAAAACATAGGCGGCATTAAGCCTGTTGTCGGATCGTCCCGGAATCTGCACATAAAGGTCACGAAGAAATGAAATCATTGATGCCTCATTCGTTTCGGGATTAAAGGAAAGAAGAATCATTGTATCAGTTCTGGTTCTGCCGACAGATTCCCTTCCGTCCTGCCCTACAACAAGAATATTCACAAGCTTGTCGTCGTTGTACATCTCCTTGTTATACCAGTCAATGTCGTCGGGATGAATTTCTTCAAGATTTTCATTGTGCACATTAGTTTCAAAATATTCCTCGACGTAAGACAAATCCTCTTCGCCCTCACGGTTTATTTTTCCGAGAAAGTGATTCGCAACAAGAAAAACAGATAATAAAAGAAGAATAATCAGAATGAGAACAATAATCAGCACCGAATTCTTCTTTGTAAGCTTCATATCTTTGATTTTCATAAAACTATCTCCCGAATTACTTATGTTTCAACTTCAAAAAGCTTAAGCTCAGAGTAAAGCTCCTTTCTCAGGGCGGCTTCCGAAAAAACGGTTTTCAGATGTATGGAGGGACGTTTTCCTCTAAGGGATCTGAAAACATATCTTCCGCAGAAAAACAACCAACCGAGAGGCAGCAAAAGCTTATATTTTCTGACAAAAGTCCAATTTCTGTATACGATCTCGTTTATTGATTTTATTCCCTGGCTGAAAAGCGATTTTTCCTTAATACCCTTTTGGTTTTTTGAGGAAATAAGAAGGCTTTCGTGACTTCTGTTCTCACTTTTCTGTCCGAAATTGCCTGAAGAAAATATATCGGCAATAAGCTTTTTACACACAGACTCTCGGGCATCATTATTACTGAGTATCCGAGGAGCTCCTAAAAACATCTCACAGGTTTTAGTAAGAATTTTTGCAAATTCCCACATTCCTGCGCCTTTAAGCTTTTCCTCGAACATTTCTCTGAATTGCTCCTCTGTAAAGGAGGAAACAAAAACAGCCCAGTCGCAAAGATGTCTCAGTCCCAGTCCGTCACCCGTCAGGTGATGGATTGTGTGAAGAAGAAGAAGCATACCGTGGTGAAAATCAGAAGGCACGTTAATACTGCCGACAGAGGTCTTTGCCTCTTTTGCTTCATCCGTTATATTGCAGAAATAAGCTTTTATCAAATCTCCCGTTTTACCCTCGGGAATTCCCGGAGGCAGAAAATGCATTTCTGCACGTATGCCGTTTTTGTTATAAGTGATATGATGAGAATGCTCTTTATTTCTTGCGGTATAGCCGTCAGACTCAAGAAGCTTATTAACCTTCTCCATATCGCATTCCTTTACGAGAAAATCCACATCGCCCATCATTCTCATCAGGTCATCGGGATAGAATCTTGCAGACGCCATACCCTTGATAATCACATAAGAGATACCTGCACCCTCAAGCATTTTATGAAGACGGGTGTGCTCTCTTGCAATAAGGATATTTTTAAGAAACCAATTATTAAGATTGTTTTTTACAAAAGCCACAGCCTCTGCCGAAAAGCTTACGAGGGGCATTTTATTAAAAACGAGCACGGAAACAGTCTGAAGCTGCGATTCATTCCATAGCTTCAGAAAATCAACATTATCGACAAAAGGCGTTTTTTCTGAAGGAAAAAGAGCCTCCGACAATACCTCTATAAGCAGATTCTGCTCTTTTGTAAGAAAATCAAAATTCTCAGGCATTTATACCGTTTCTCCGTAAGTATCGGGTTTATTCGGGTCAAAATTTTCGTTTGCCCACATTAAGGTAACCATATTTTCCGTCTCGGAAAGGTTTATTATATTATGAGTGTAGCCGGGAAGCATATAAATTGCTTCAATTCTTTCCCCGCTTACTTCAAATTCTATTATTTCATCAGAACCGATTTTTCTCAACTGAATAAGACCGTGTCCCGACACAACAACAAAAATTTCCCATTTTGTATTATGCCAGTGCTGTCCCTTTGTAATTCCGGGAAGGCTTACATTCACGGAAAACTGACCGCAGGAGGCAGTTTTCAGTATCTCTGTAAAGCTTCCCCTCATATCAACGTTCATTTTAAGAGGCACGGACACTAAGCCCTTGGGAAGATAAGAAAGATAGGTTGAATACAGCTTTTTTGCAAATGATCCTTTTGGAATTTCGGGCATAACAAGAGTATCAGCCTGGCGCCTGAAGGAATAAAGAAACTCCGTTATTTCACCGAGTGTCACCTTATGAGTTACGGGAACAAAGCAGTATCTGCCCGTCTCACAGGGACACACGCTTACGCCGTCATAATTACATCTGTGAACATTCCCCTTAAGAATTTCAAGCATTTCATCAACAAGGTCGTCGATATATAAAAGCTCCAATTCAATTGCAGGGTCGCTTACCGTTATAGATAAATCGTTTGCAATATTATTGCAGAATGTGGCAACAGCCGAATTGTAATTGGGTCGGCACCACTTTCCGAAAAGATTCGGGAAGCGGAAAACATAAGTATCAACACCGTTTTTATCACCGTAAGAGAACAGAAGCTCCTCACCCATACGCTTGCTTTCGCCGTAAGGAGAATCCTTGTATCTGCCCTCGAGACTTGCCTGAACGGAAGAAGAGAGCATAACGGGAGCTTTATTTCCATATTTTTTAAGAAATTCAAGCACCTTTTCAAGGGCAGAAAAATTACCCTCTGAGAATTCTTCAACATTCTGCGGACGGTTTACCCCTGCAAGGTGAAAAACAAAATCCGCCTCTTTACAGTAGCCTTCGAGTACATCTTCAGCTGTATCAATATCTGCTTCAAAAATATTTTCGATGCAGATTTCGGGATAGCATCTGTTTTTTCCGTCTCTTATATTTTTAAGGTTTTCACAAAGGTTTCTACCGACAAAGCCCTTTGCACCTGTTACAAGTATATTCATATCTTACTCCGTATCAGTACTTTCTCCATACCATTCTGTCAACAATACCCGTATAGCTCTGAATAATTTTAACAATCTTGTCGGAAACATTAAGATCCGTGTAATCGGGTACAGGAGTCATAACAGTACTGTCTTCATTCATTGAAACCGCAAGCTCTACTGACTGCAGAAGGCTCTTTTCGTCGATTCCGGCAAGCACAAAGCAAGCCTTATCGAGAGCCTCGGGACGCTCAGTTGAGGTTCTTATGCAAACCGCAGCTATAGGACAGCCCTTACTCATATAGAAGCTGCTTTCCTCGGGAAGCGTTCCGCTGTCGGAAACAACAGCAAAGGCATTCATCTGCAGACAGTTATAATCAATAAAGCCCATAGGCTCGTGCATAATTATTCTGCTGTCAAGCTTAAAATCAGACTTTGCGAGCTTGATACGTGAACGGGGATGGCAGGAATAGATAATAGGCATATCATACTTTTCCGCTAACTTATTAAGAGCAGTAAAGAGCATATTGAAATTCTTATCCGTATCAATATTTTCCTCTCTGTGGCAGGAAAGAAGGATATACTTTTTCTTTTCGAGCCCCATTCTCGTGAGAACATCGCTGTTTTTAATTTCATCAAACTTGCCGTCAAGAACCTCAGCCATGGGTGAGCCCGAAACATAGGTACGCTCCTTGGGAAGACCGCAATCGGCAAGATATCTTCTTGCGTGCTCGGAATATGCGATATTGACATCGGAAATAATATCAACGATTCTTCTGTTTGTCTCCTCGGGAAGACATTCATCCTTACAGCGGTTGCCTGCCTCCATATGGAAAATCGGGATATGAAGCCGTTTTGCTGAAATTGCGGCAAGACAGCTGTTTGTGTCACCGAGAATAAGAAGAGCGTCGGGCTTTATATCAACCATAAGCTCATAGGATGAAGCAATAATATTACCCACAGTTCTGCCAAGGTTATCCCCTACACAGTCAAGGTAAACTTCTGGAACATCAAGCTCTAAATCCTTAAAGAAAATACCGTTAAGATTATAGTCGTAGTTCTGTCCCGTGTGAGCAAGCACCGTGTCAAAACACTTACGGCATTTTTTTATTACCGCAGACAATCTTATTATCTCGGGACGTGTTCCCACGATTATAAGAAGCTTTAATTTGCCGTTATTTTTGAATGAAACGTTTTCTTTCATAATAAATACCCTTTATTTATTCATTGCTTCAATTTCGTCTCTGATATACTGAAGCTCAAGAAGCTTTGCCTTTACTTCCTCAACATCAAGAAGCTTTGTGTTATTGCTGTTGAATTCGGAAAGCTCGCTTCTCTTAACATCTCCGTCAGAGAAATACTTATCGTAGTTAAGGCTTCTGTTATCGGCAAATACCTTGAAGAAGTTACCCATATCAATACTCTTTGAGCATTCTTCATTTGTAAGAAGAGTTTCGTAAAGCTTTTCACCGTGACGGATACCGATAATTCTGATATTGTCCTTATTGCCGCCGAAGAGCTCACAGACTGCTTCTGCCAGAACCTGAATTGTGCAGGCAGGTGCTTTCTTTACGAACAAGTCACCGTTACTGCCGTTTTCAAATGCAAAGAGAACGAGGTCAACAGCCTCTTCAAGGGACATAATAAATCTTGTCATTTTGGGTTCTGTAATTGTGATATTCTGACCGTTCTTAATCTGGTCAATCCAGAGAGGCACAACCGAGCCGCGGCTGCAAAGAACATTGCCGTAACGGGTACAGCAGATTCGGGTTCCCCCTTCAGACACGTTTCTTGATTTTGCAATTGCAGTTCTCTCAGCAAGCGCCTTTGTGATACCCATAACGTTTATGGGATAGGCTGCCTTGTCTGTTGAAAGGCAGATAAC
>JAZNAI010000011.1:0-9029 GCA_045586465.1 Acutalibacteraceae bacterium
AGCATTGCAACCATCATTATGATCATTGTAACGGGGCTGCTCTTCTGACCTTCTGTTCCCGCAGCAGTGCCTGCACCCATACATAAGAAATTAGCTAAATTGAATAACATGAGATTTCCTCCAAATTACATAATAAATGAATTATATCAAAGAATAATAAATATTTCAAGTATTTTTAATAAAATATTATATTTCAGTTAAGAGGTGCTCTTTTATCAAGAACATTAACGTACTTTTTATAAAATTCTTCAAAAGTTCCGTTATCAAGAGCCTCTCTTATCTTTTCCATAAGAGAATTGTAAAAATAAAGGTTATGCATAACGGCAAGTCTCAGTCCGAGAACCTCTTTTGCTTTAAGCAGATGTCTTACGTATGCACGTGAAAAACTACGGCATACGGGACAGTCACAGACAGGATCAATCGGCAACACGTCTGTTTCGAAGCAGGCATTGTTAATGTTTATAATGCCGTTCCAAGTAAACAGATGTCCGTGACGTGCATTGCGGGACGGCATTACGCAATCAAAAAGGTCAACACCTCTGTGAACAGCCTCAAGAATATTAACGGGGGTACCGACTCCCATAAGATATCTTATTTTATTGTCTGGCATATGAGGCTCAACTGCGGAAATTATTTCATACATAACCTCAGCAGGCTCCCCTACCGCAAGACCGCCTATTGCATACCCGTCAAGATCAAGCTTTGCAATCTCCTGCATATGCTTGATTCTTAAATCAGGATAAGTACAGCCCTGATTAATTCCGAAAAGAAGCTGATTCTTATTGACGGTATCGTGAAGAGCGTTAAGTCTGTCGTGCTCCTCCTTGCATCTGTAAAGCCATCGTGTTGTGCGTTCACAGGACTTTTTAGAATACTCGTGAGTAGAAGGGTTTTCGACACACTCGTCAAATGCCATAGCAATTGTCGAGCCGAGATTCGACTGAATTCTCATACTCTCTTCAGGACCCATAAATATCTTTCTGCCGTCAATATGCGAATTAAAGGTTACGCCTTCCTCTTTTATTGAGCGAAGCTTAGCAAGAGAAAAAACCTGAAATCCGCCCGAATCCGTAAGAATAGGCTTGTCCCAACCGGTAAACTTATGAAGACCGCCCATATCCTTGATTTTTGCATCTCCTGTTCTTACATGAAGATGATAGGTATTGCAAAGCATTACCTGACATCTGATATCCTTAAGATCAAAGGCTGAAAGACCGCCTTTTATTGCAGCCGTTGTGGCAACGTTCATAAAACCGGGAGTCTGAACGGTTCCGTGCACCGTAGTAAACTCGCCTCTTCTGGCGTTCCCTTCCTGTGTAATTAATCTGTACATAATTCACCTCGTCAGATTTCATCGGTAATAATTGTCGAATCACCGAAAGAAAAGAAATGATATCTGTTTTCTATTGCATGATTATAAGCATTAAGAGCATTCTCCCTTCCGCAGAAAGCGGACACAAGCATTATAAGTGTGCTTTCGGGGAGATGGAAATTAGTAATGAGCGTATCAATACATTTGAACTTATAGCCGGGGAAAATGAAAATATTAGTGGAATTACTGCAGGGCTTCACAAAGCCGTTTTCATCACAGGCAGATTCAAGGGTTCTGCAGCAGGTTGTTCCCGTACAGATAATTTTTCCGCCGTTTTTCTTAGTTTCGTTTATTGCTTCTGCCGCCTCGGGAGAAATAAAATAATTCTCAAAATGCATATCGTGGTCTTCAATATTTTCGGCCTTAACGGGTCTGAAGGTACCGATTCCTACGTGAAGCGTTACGTAAGCAATTTTTATACCCTTCGACCTGATTTTCTCAAGAAGCTCGGGAGTGTAATGGAGTCCCGCAGTAGGAGCGGCCGCAGAGCCGTCATTTTTTGCATAGACAGTCTGATAACGATCCTTATCCTCAAGCTTTTTAGTTATGTAATGCGGAAGAGGCATCTCACCGATTTCCTCGAGTCTTTCGAGGAACATTCCCTCATAAGTGAATTTCACAAGACGGTTACCGTTAGAAAGAACCTCTGTTACCTCACCGAGAAGAATATTTTCACCGAAGGTAAATACACTTCCCTCTTTTGCACGCTTTCCCGGACCTGCAATACATTCCCAGACATCATTACCCTTGTTGTTAAGAAGAAGGAATTCAACCTTTGCACCCGTATCCTTCTTTACTCCGTAAATTCTTGCAGGTAAAACCTTGGAATTATTGAGAACAAGACAGTCTCCCTCGTGCATATAGTCAAGTATATCATAAAAATGTCTGTCACAAAGCTCCCCCGAATTCTTTCCGATAACAAGAAGTCTTGAATGGTCTCTCTTTTCGGCAGGAGTCTGTGCTATTAATTCCTCAGGTAAATCAAAATAAAAATCACTTTTTTTCATAAAAATCGCCTTATAAATATGGTAAATTTCTTCCGAATTTATTAGTAAATTTAATAATTCTGATAATCAACATTTATTGATAGTGCATATATTACAATTGACATAAATAAAATATGATGATAAAATTAATAAATCGAAATTATGTTAACACAAATATTAAAAAGACGCAAGTCCCCAAAGGCGACTTTTTGAATATAATGTTTGTGTCGGAGGTATTATTATGGATAAACACTATAAGGTCGGTATTATCGGCGCAACAGGTATGGTGGGCCAGAGATTTATTTCTCTTCTTCACGATCATCCCTGGTTTGAAATCACTGTTCTTGCAGCCAGCCCCCGTTCTGCAGGCAAGTCCTATGAAGAGGCTCTCGGCGGCAGATGGGTTATGAAGACAGAGCTTCCCGAAAAAGTAAAGAATATGACCGTTCTTGATGCTCAGGCTGACATAGAGAAAATCGCTTCTCTTGTTGACTTTGTGTTCTGTGCAGTTGATATGAAGAAGGACGAAATCAAGGCACTTGAAGAAGCATACGCTAAGGCTGAATGTCCCGTTGTTTCAAATAACAGTGCAAACAGATTCACTCCCGACGTTCCCATGATCGTTCCCGAAATCAACGGTAAGCACTGCGAGGTTATTGCCGCTCAGAAGGAAAGACTCGGAACAAAGAGAGGCTTCATTGCGGTTAAATCCAACTGTTCTCTTCAGAGCTACGTTCCTGCTCTTTATCCTCTTGATGAAAAGTTCGGTGTTGAGGACGTTCTCGTTTGCACCTATCAGGCAATCTCAGGTGCAGGTAAGACCTTTGAGCGTTGGCCCGAAATGGTTGACAACGTAATCCCCTACATCGGCGGCGAAGAAGAAAAGAGCGAAAAAGAACCCCTTAAGATCTGGGGCAAGGTTGAAAACGGTGAAATCGTACCTGCTTCAAAGCCTCACTTCACAGCACAGTGCCTTCGTGTTCCCGTATCAGACGGACATATGGCAGCTGTATTCGTAAGATTTAAGAACAAGCCCTCAAAGGAAGAAATAATTGAAGTATGGAACAGCTTCTCCGGTCGTCCTCAGGAGCTTCAGCTTCCCCATGCTCCCAAGCAGTTCCTTAACTACTTCACAGAAGACAATATGCCCCAGACAAAGCTCCACAGAGACCTTGAAGGCGGTATGGCAGTTTCAATCGGCAGACTCAGAGAAGACTCCCAGTACGACTATAAGTTTGTCTGTCTTTCACATAATACACTCAGAGGTGCAGCAGGCGGCGCAGTTCTTGCAGCTGAGCTTCTTTGTGCGGAAGGTTATATCGAGCCTAAAAACTGATTCGGTGATATCTTTTGAAAAAAACTGTGTTCACGGGTGTTGCAACGGCACTTATCACACCGTTCACGGATGATTCAAAAAGCGTGGATTTTGACGGATTCGACAGACTGATTGAATTTCAGATAAGAAATTCAGCTGACGCACTTGTTATTGCGGGCACAACCGGAGAATCTCCTGTACTGTCACGTGAAGAAAAAATAAGCTTATTCCGCAATGCGGTAAAATCTGCAGACGGAAAACTCCCTGTCATAGCAGGCACGGGTTCCAATAACACTGAGGATGCAGTAAGAAAATCAAATGATGCAGAAAAACAGGGAGTAAACGGTCTTCTGGTCGTTACTCCCTATTATAATAAGTGTACTCAAGAAGGACTTGTAAATCATTATTTTTATATTGCAGACAGAGTTTCAGCTCCGATAATAATTTACAATGTACCGTCAAGAACGGGACTTACCATTGCTCCTGAAACATATAAAGCACTGTCAGAACATAAAAATATTGTTGCAGTTAAAGAAGCTTCATCGGACATTTCTTCTTTCATAAAAGCAATTGAATTATGCGGTGAAAGCTTAGATTTTTACAGCGGAAACGATGACCTTGGAGTAGCAATGATGTCACACGGCGCAAAAGGCATTATTTCTGTAGCTTCAAATATAATTCCGGATATAATGCACAGAATTACTGAGTTTTGCAATAATAACGATTTCAAAAGTGCATTTATTCTCCATAAAAAGTACCTAAAATTGATTAATTCAATGTTCTGCGAAGTAAATCCCATTCCGGCAAAATATGCCTGCAGCGTGCTTTTAAAGACTAATAACACTCTCAGGCTCCCGCTTACTCCGTTAACAAAAGAAAGAGAAGAAAAAATTAAGAATCTTCTTTATGAATACAGAATGATATAATATAGGACTGCATTGAAAAATGCAGTCCTTTTTCAGTTATTTATCAAGTACAGGCTTATCGGTAAAGTTGAGCACGGGCTTCTTAAAGCCTTCAAATTCAAGAACAACTATTTCATTGTAGCCTTTTTTCAGCCAGGGGGCAGGAAGATACAGGGTGTGCTGAGGACCTTCCTTCCAGTATCTTGAAAGAAGTCTGCCGTTTACCCATACAAGTCCCTTTCTGAAGCCGTCAGGGCTTATGAAAGTATCCTTTACTTCACTCTCAATATTCAGAACACCTCTGAGAAAAACGGGGCGTTCATTAAATTTTGCTTTCATATTTCTTGCAAAATTTACAGAAGAAATATCATTAAGAGGAAGCGTATAAGCGGTCCAATGATAAATACATTGCTGACCTATACGGACATCGGAAATAATTCCTTTTTTATCAAAGAGGTTAAAGCCATAATTGACTCTTCCCATATTTTCAACCAGAATACTGAGCTTAAGTCCTTCAGCAGGAATACCGAGCTTTAATTTCTTTTTCTTATCATTTCGGGAAATCACACAGTAAAATTCATCATTGACATACACGTACGCTCTGTCGTGCACCTTAAGGCTTATGTAATCCTCTTCTCTCGGTCCTCTTATAAAGGTTTCATAAAGAATATATCCGTAGCCCTGCCCTAATTTTTCCATAGGCAGCGGATTTGTCATAGTATGCTTTTCTGATAGAGAGGATAAATTATCAAAGAGCTCAGCACTTTCGTTAAGCTTAACGGAAGAATAAGCTGTTGTTTCAGGCTGTGTTACTTCAACATCAGACACAGCACCGAAGCTTTCAAGAACCTCCTTGAATTTAAAGTATTTAGGTGTCATATAACCGTATTCGTTTATAGGAGCATCGTCATCATAGCTGTTGACCGTCGGCTGATATTCCTTTTCCGTGCAGTTAGCACCGTTCATAAAGCCGAAATTAGTTCCGCCGTGCATCATATAAACTGAAATATTACCGCCCTCATCGAGCACCTCACGGAAGGATTTTGCTGCATCCTCGGGATCACGCTTGTGATGCTTTTCTCCCCAATGATCAAACCATCCGTTCCAGAATTCCATACACATAAGAGGTCCTGAGGGCTGGAATTTTCTGAGATTCGTGAACGCTCTCTTTGCATTTGAACCGAAGTTTACGGTTCTGAAAATTTCGGGAACTGTTCCGCCCGTCAGCATCATATCGCAGTCACCGTCAGAAGTAAACAGCTCAGCTGTAATACCTCTTGCGCGAAGGCCTGCAGCAATATAACGGATATACTCACTGTCATCGCCGTAGCTGCCATATTCATTTTCAACCTGAACCATAATTACACTTCCGCCGTTTTCAATCTGGCAGGAGGCAATTATCGGAATAATCTTATCAAAGAAAGCATCAACCTTACTGAGATAAATATCATTCATACAGCGAAGCTCAATATTGTCATACTTAAGAAGCCACCAGGGAAAACCTCCGAATTCCCATTCGGAGCAGATATAAGGACCGGGACGTACAATGGCAAACATACCGAGCTCATTTATTAAATCAAGATATGCCTTAAGATCAAGGTCTCCGCTGAAATCAAAGACCCCTTCCTCAGGCTCGTGAAGATTCCAGCAGGTATAGGTTTCAACAGCGTTAAAGCCGCAGGCCTTTATCTTAAGAAGTCTGTCACGCCAATATTCACGGGGAACTCTGAAATAATGCATTGCACCTGCATAAATTTTCACAGGCTCACCGTTAAGCAAAAAATCATTTTTGCCGATTAAAAATTCGTTCATTTTTGTGCACCTCTCTCTACGATTGATACAGCAAGCTTATTATCCGCAAGATATTCAGAAAGACTTACGGAATAATCATTATTGCTGCAAATAATTGCGTTATCCGAAAAATCAAAGGATGCAATATTTTTCCGCTCTCTGATTCCTCTGCCGGAAGCAAAAAACTGTGCCGTTTTTAGTGACTTATACACAGAAAACTTTTCAACAAGCTCCGGTTCATCGCATATTTTTTTAGATACAAGCTCTGCAAAGGAATACTTGGAAAATGAAAAAAGATATCTGATTTCAGCATCCGTAAGGAGCTCCTGTGCCTCCGAAAATGTAAAGTCTTCTGCCTTTACAATGCTGATTCCAACCGGAGCGGTCGAAACAGCACATGCTACGTATTCACCGGCAGTTGCTACAAAAATTTCAGCATTGAAATTTGTTACTACGCTCTTGGAATCCGGATTGATAAGAAGTGAAAAAGAAAATTCGGGAGCATTACAGAGCTCCGAAAGACATTGGCGTGCAAGCATATCTGCAACAAATGCCTGTGCGCCTTTCACCTTATCCTTTGCGCCGAGAATCTTTGCTCTCTTTCCTTCCGTCATCAACGGAAAATAATGAGATGCCAGATCCTCGGTCATATCATTAATATTAAAAACTCTGTATATCAAAAATATCACCTGTTATCTGTACAAGCTGAGAATAGCATCCGCTTTATTTTTAATCATATTTTTGAGAACGGAAGGATAAATTACTTCAATTTTATCCCCAAACTGCATTATCCATGAAGCAAGGCCGTCATTTACAAACAATTCGTCATGGACATAAAACCAGCCGTCCTCACCCTTCTTAATGGAAATTTTCTCACCAAAGCGATCAAGCATTTCCTCAAGAATCTCGGTTTTACATTTAAGCTGAGTCGTTTCCGGCTTTCCCGAAAACATATTAAAGGTTTTTGATACGTAATCCGCTGTATCAAAAGAATTTTTATATTCACTCACCTCAGAAATATGGCGGCGGTTCTGTGAAAGCTCCTCAACCTTTTTAATGCGGTCAATACGAAGATTCATCAAATTATCGTATTTCTCATTATTTGCAATAAGATAATAATGGTCATTTGACCATACGAGAGCATAAGGACTAAGCTTAAATTCACGTGTTTCGTTTGATGCGGTGTATTTTTCATCAAGCCTTCTTCTGCAGTAGTTGAGCCTTACCTTCTTTTCATTCTTTATTGCCGTATCAAGAGCATCAATATTATAAAAAATTTCTTCATTGGTGCATTTGTTTCTGCGGTCAACAAAAACCTGCCCCTTAAGTCTGTCAGCCTGATAAACACTGACAAGTGAATCCGTTTTTTTAAGAAGACTGGTTGTCTTCTTTTTTGATATGAAGCCTGCAGACTGAATTGCATCATTAATAAGTCTGAGCTCTGCAATTTCAAATTCACGGGAAGCAAGAAAATATCCGTTTTTAGGCTTAGTTGCTTTAATAATATCAAGCCCGTATTCGATAAGAATTTCAATATCCTTATAAATTGATTTTCTTTCACATTCAATTCCGTATTCCAGAAGATGCTCCGCAATATCCATAGAGTTCAGGATGTGCTCTTCATCTGAATATTTCATAAAAATATCCTTAAGATAAAGAAGCTTCAGCTTAGAATTCTGTTTGCCTGCCATATCGGTCACTCCCGTATATTTATGTAAATATTATATATTATATCACTTGACAAATCAATACCGAGTGATATAATTAAGGCAGATACTTCGGGGCGGGGTGCAATTCCCCACCGGCGGTTAAAGTCCGCGAGCCGACAGGCTGAACCGGTGAAATTCCGGTACCGACGGTACAGTCCGGATGAAAGAAGTTATGTAATCTTGTTTTTTATTGCCCCGAAAATTATTTTCAGGGGTGTTTTTTTATGAAAAAAAGTTCAAAAAATAGTATAATCCGACTTGTTTTAACTGCAATGATGGCAGCGCTCAGCGTTGTTTTTATGTTCATTGTCAGATTCAGTCTTCTGCCGGGAGCCAAATTTCTCGAATATGATATGGGAGACATTCCCGTTATCCTTTCAACCCTTTTTCTCGGAACACCTGCAGGCGCTTTTGTTCTGATTTTCGTTTCTCTTATTCAGTCGCTGACCGTAAGTGCTGCGAGCAGCTGGCAGGGCTTTGTGATGCACGTTCTCGCAACGGGTGCATACGTACTGACCCTTAAGCTCATAACAAGGAAAAACGATGACAGAAAGCATATTATTGCAGGCACAGCTATTTCTACACTTGTGCTTACGGCAATTATGATTCCGCTTAACCTTATCTTCACTCCCCTTTATCTCAATACAACCGTTGATGCTGTTTTGCAGCTTATGCTTCCTGCAATCATACCCTTCAATTTCCTTAAGGGTATCATTAATTCTCTTATAATTGTTCTTCTTTATTCTCCGCTCAAGGAAATACTGAAGAAATCCAACATGTTGAACAAAAAATAATATCAAAATATGTTGACAATTACAAAATCATGTAATATAATACAAGCATATTCATAACCCTTATGAAGAGTGGCTGAGGGACCGGCCCTGTGACGCCCGGCAACCTGCATTTGCAAGGTGCTAATTCCGCGGTTTATCCGAGAGATAAGGTATTTTT
>JAZNAI010000012.1:0-4628 GCA_045586465.1 Acutalibacteraceae bacterium
CTACAGCCTTGGCTATTCTGACGGAGATGACGTTGATTCAATTAAAAACAGATGCCGCGAAATTATATCTGATTTTTCTCCCGATATTGTCCAGATTGAAGGAACGGAGTTTCTGCACGCCAAGGCAATGATTGATTATTGTAAAAGCAATTCTGTTCCCGTTATCGTTTCCCTCCAGGGGATACTAAACGGTCAGTATAATTATCAGTGCGGACAGCTGCAGCTTGATGATATGATGTTCTCAAAGTCTTTGACTGATATTATGTCGGCATGGCTTTTACATCTGAGAAAGGTGTTGTGGTATAAGCCCAGAATGAAGCCTGAAAGAGAGATAATAGAAAAAGCTGATTACATTCTCGGCAGGACCACCTGGGACAGAGCACATTCTTATGCTATAAATCCTACTGCAAAATACTATTCCTGCAACAGAGTTTTAAGAAAGCCTTTTTATGAAACAGATTGGAAAATCGAAAATATAGAAAAGCATTCGATATACGTCGGTAACGGATATTATGCTCTTAAGGGTGTCCATTTTGTAGTTATGGCATTGCCTCAGTTAATAAGAGAATATCCTGATGTAAAGCTTTACATAGCAGGTTATCAGCCCTTCAGTGACAGCGATTCCCGTTCATTTATAAAGAAAGGCTACGGTGCATATCTTAAAAAGCTGATAACGGACCTCGGCGTGGAAAAACATGTTGAGTTTACGGGTCCTCTTAAGGCGCACGAGGTGGCAGAAAAGCTGTCAACAGTCAACGCCTATGTCCTCTGCTCTGCAATTGAAAACAGTCCTAATACATTAGGTGAAGCTATGATGATAGGAACTCCTTGTGTATCTGCTTATGTTGGCGGAGCTTCCGACATGGCAGAGGATAAGAAGGAAGCCTTGTTTTACAGAAATGACGACCCCAAGCTTCTCGCCTGGAATATAAAACAGATTTTTGATAATGATGAATTGGCTCTTAAACTGTCCGAAAACGGCAGAAAGCGAGCACGTATTACCCACGATGCAAAGAATAACGCAGAAGATTTGCTCTTTGCTTATAATGATATTCTTACTAATATTAAGGAGAAATAAAATGAGCTTTGCACCGATTGTTATGTTTGTTTATAACAGAGCAGACCATTTTAATAAAACTTACGAGGCGCTTTCACGTTGCCCTGAGGCAAAAGAGTCAGATATTATTATATTCTCTGACGGTCCGAAAAATGAAGAAGGGGCAAAAAAGGTAAATGAAGTAAGAGAATTTCTGAAAAGGATTCAGAATGACGGCTTATTCAGAAGTGTTACCGTAAATGAAAGTCCCGTAAATAAAGGTCTTGCAAAGTCTGTAATTACAGGTGTAACGGAAGTAATTCAAAAATACGGCAAGGTAATTGTTGTTGAAGACGATAGCGTTGCTTCTCCCTTTTTCTTGAGGTGGATGAATGGTGCGCTTGATTTTTACTGCAATAATAAAACTATAGGGGCTATTTCAGGTTACACGCCGATGCTTAATATGCCTGATAGATACGATAAAGATATGTTTGTGACATACCGCTCCTGCAGTTCAGCGTGGGCTACTTGGGCAGACCGTTGGGAAAATGTTGACTGGGAGCTTAAAAATATTTCTGCTTTCTACAAAAATCCCGGGCTTATCAGATGTCTTAATTCCAACGGCAGCGACCGGTTTATCCGTCTTTACAGACAGACTAAGGGAAACGGCTCTTCCTGGTCTGTAAGGTTCGGTGCGCATCTTGTGAAGAATAATAGGCTCACGGTTTATCCCAGATATTCATATGTGCAGAATATCGGTTGTGATGAATCGGGTGTGCACAGCACATCCGATGATGCGGAAAAAATGAGAGTTGATCTTTCAAATGCGATTGCTTGTCCGAAACTTGAGCATTTAAGTATAGATAACCGTATTCAGAAAATAATGAAAAAGCATTATTCCTACGGCTTCATGTCGGATATGAAAAAGCTTTTGTTTACTGTACTGATTGTAATTAAAGAGAGATTAAAGGGTTAAATTATGGAAAACTTACCGCTTATAAGTGTAATAATTCCCGTTTATAACGTTGAAAAGTATCTTGAGGAATGTGTAAACAGCGTTCTGGCACAAACCTATAAAAACATAGAAATTATCCTTGTGGATGACGGCTCAACAGATTCTTCGGGGGAAATATGTGATAGTTATGCTTTGCAAAACTCCAATGTGCAAGTAATTCATCAATTAAACGCAGGTCTTTCAGATGCAAGAACGGCAGGCTTTAAGAAAGCAACCGGCAAATATGTTTATTTTCTTGATAGTGATGATTATATTGCTGCAGAGGCACTTGAAAAGCTCTGTATGATTGCAGAAAATGATTCTTCAGATATTGTGTTTTTTGATGCACATTCATTTATTGATGAGAATCGTGATTCTAAAATGAAGCAGACGTATTTACGTGCGCATAAGTACCAATCTAATGCTGGATTTTTAGTTTTTGAACAAATGCAACAGTATGAAGAATATCATAGTGCGGTATGGGCAATGCTGTTAAAACGTGAATTTATATTGAAAAACAGTATTAGTTTTATTTCCGGTATTTATTACGAGGATATGGCATTCACATTTGAAGCCTTATGCCTTGCAAAAAAAGTATCTCAATGTCCTGAATGCTTATATTTCAGACGATACAGAAAGAATTCCATAATGACGTCAAAGAAGAATATAAAGTACTTTGATAGCACCGTTATCTTATATAAGCACCTTCTTCAGTTTGTTGAAAATAATAAACTTTATGAAAATGTTGCTGTAAAAAAATACATAGCACGTATTTCGTATAATGTATTTAATAACTATAATGCCTTGTCGAAAAACGACCAAAGGACGGTTTCTAAGATATTTTCTGAAATTAAAAAAGATATTCTTAAAAACAATGCCTTTGGCGATACGGCACTTAGATTGAAGTGTCATAACAATGTCTTGTGGTTCATTTATAAGGCTATAAAGAAAGTTTTCGGATAATTTACGGAGAATTAAATGAAAGAAAAAGGAAAAATTTTAACCGTTATAACTGTTCTTAAAGGCGGAGGGGCAGAGAGGGTTTCCTCAATGCTTACCAATGAATTTAAGGAGAGCGGTTATGAAACTGAATATCTGCTGACTTCATCGGATGAGGATGAAATCATTAACCGTGACTTGCATCCTGATATCCCCGTAACGGTTTTAAGAAAGCTGTTTAAGCCTGAAAATGCATTACAGAAGCTGTATTATAAGTTACTTCGCATTGTTTCTTCTGTAGTGTGCAAGCTTTTTGAAGCGGCAAAGCTCAGTGTGCCCGTATGTTTTTCTTATCTGTCGTTTATCTCCGAATACAGAAAAGAAATAAAAGCAATGCGGGAAAAACTGGAAAAAGAGCCCGATACAACTGTCGTGGTGTTTTTGCAGCCTTGTATGCCGATAGTATTGTTAGCGGCAAGGGGACTTCCGAATAAAATAATTATTTCGGAACGTGCAGACCCAAAACGACTTATAAAAAGCAGATACGGCTATAAATTTATTGAAAAATATTATGCTCGTGCAGATTCCGCGGTTTTTCAGACAGAGGATGCAAAGAATACATATCCCTGCAATATTTCAGTAAAAGGCAGAGTAATATTTAATCCCATAAACGGCGGCTTGCCCGATTCTTATCACGGAGAAAGAAACAAAAATATTACAACCTTCTGCCGTATATCCAAGCAGAAGAATCTGCCGATGCTCATAAATGCTTTTAATATTGTGCATCAGAAATTCCCTGATTATATTCTGAGGATTATAGGTAAGCCCGGTAATAAGGACGATGAAGAGGCACTTGTAGAAACCAAAGCACTTATTGAAAAATACAGTATTTCTGATTCCGTTCAGTTTCTGCCTTTCAGTCCGTCGGTGCATAAGGAAATAATCACCGATGCGCTTTATGTAAATTCTTCCGACTATGAGGGAATGTCAAACGCAATGCTTGAGGCAATGGCAATAGGTATGCCCGTTGTGTGTACAGACTGTCCCATAGGCGGTGCCGCAGCCGTCATAAATCACAGAGAAAACGGAATGCTGACTAAGGTCTGTGACCATAAGGATTTTGCCAATGCTGTAATTGAGGTTCTTGAAAATCCCGATTTGTCAGCAAAACTGTCAGCCAATGCCGCAAAAATAAGAGAAGAGCTCTCGCTGAAAAATATCGCAAAACAATGGATAAAGTTATTTTGAAGGAATTGAGAACATGAAAAAAGTTTTATTTGTAGCAAATCATCTGACTGTAGGAGGAATTCAGAAATCTTTAATTTCTGCTCTTAACAGCATCGATTACAACACAAATGAAGTTACTTTGTATATCAGAAAGAAAAGATTGGATTTATTGCCTTATGTGAATAAAAATGTAAACATTGTAATTAATGAAGACAAGGTTCATTATTACAGATTGGCATATTCTATGTTTTTACAGTTTTTGATTTTTATGTGCAATGTATTAAAGTTAAAAGAAAAGGCATCAGTGTTGACAGCTCGATTGTCTGAATATGTTATGTTTTCAATGTTTGAAAACGAGAAAAAAAACTATTTTTCCGATATTGAATATGATGTGGCAATATCGTATTGGCAGGGCTATAATACTTTGTTTGT
>JAZNAI010000013.1:0-2160 GCA_045586465.1 Acutalibacteraceae bacterium
AGATGAAGGAGCTTGATACACCTAAGATGTTCCGTGAGCTCGGTCTCAAGCTTACTGACGGACTTAAAGAGGTTGCAACCGCTAACGGCTTCAATATGGTAGTGTCAGGTGAGCCCTCACTCTTCTACTTAAGACTTGCCGATGACGATTCACTTTTTATCCACCAGGACTGGATTCAGGAATGTGTAAAGAGAGGTATTTTCTTCGCAGGACATCACAACCACTTCATCAACGCTTCTCTCACGGAAGAGGATATAAAGTATACTCTTGATGTTGCAGATGAAGCATTCAAGGCTATCAGAGCAAAATATTAATTCATAATATCGGGATTTAATCCTTATATATTAACTTCGAGGAGGAAAAAACTATGCCTTTAACAAAACAAGAATGGCTTCAGCTTGAAAAAAAGGCCCATGAGCTCCGCGGACTTACCCTTGATACAACATACTGGGCAGGTTCAGCACATATCGGCGGCGGTCTTAGTGTTCTTGATATTATGACAGTTCTCTATCATAAGTATATGAACATTAAGGTTGAAGACCCCAACTGGGCAGACAGAGACAGATTCATACTTTCAAAGGGTCACGCAGGTGTTTCCTATGCTGCAACTCCTTGCGACTACGGCTTCAATGACGTTGAGCTTCTTAAGACTTTCAATCTCTCTGGCTCAAAGATGGGTATGCATCTTGACTCCAATAAGGTTGTGGGTGTTGATGCATCTACAGGTTCTCTCGGTCACGGTATGTCAATTGCAGTAGGTACTGCACTTGCAGCACGTCTTCAGGGTAAGGATTACAAGACTTTTGTAGTTCTCGGTGACGGTGAATGTGACGAAGGCTCCAACTGGGAAGCCGCAATGAGTGCCGTACATTACAAAACAACAAATATGATAAGCTTTGTTGACCGTAACAAGTGTATGATAGACGGCAGAACCGAGGACGTTATGAATCTTGAGCCCTTCTGTGCAAAGTGGGAGGCTTTCGGCTTCATCGTTAAGGAAATTGACGGTAATAACATCAAGGAGCTTTGTGAAGCTATTGATTTTGCTTATGAAAACAAGACTGACAAGCCCGTTATGATTGTTGCAAACACTCTCAAGGGCTGCGGTATTGATTTTATCGAAGATGACTATCTCTGGCACTACGGTGCATTTGATGATGATAAGTACGAGAGAGGCAAGAAGGCTCTCGAGGAATCTTATAAGAAGAGAATAGCAAGAGTAGAAAAGGAGGCTGAATAAGATGGCAGGCGGAATGACATATACAGCTGTTGACTCAACATCTCTTTCAACTGCTGAAATTTACGGTAAGGCTCTCTGCGAGCTCGGCGAAAAGCACCCCGAGGTTGTTGCTCTCACAGCCGACCTTGGCAAATCAACAAAAATCGGTATGTTCGGCGAAAAATTCCCCGACAGATATTTCAACGTAGGTATTGCTGAGCAGAATATGTTCGGTATGGCTGCAGGTATGGCAAGAGCAGGACTTGTTCCCTTCCTTTCCACCTTCTCGGTTTTCGCTTCTCTCAGAAGTGCTGACCAGCTCCACACCGACATCTGCTATCAGAACGTTAACGCAAAAATCATCGCTACCCACGCAGGTACATCATTCGGTCAGGCAGGTTCAACACATCACGCTATCTGTGATATGGCTGTTGCCCGTTCAATCCCCAACCTCACCGTTATCTGCCCTGCAGACGGTCTTGAAACGTATAATGCAGTTCATGCTGCTTATGATAATTTCGGACCTTATTATATCCGTATTAACAGAGGTTTTGACCGTGTTCTTTATGAAAATTCAGACTACGGCTTCGAAGTAGGTAAGGCTGTTACAATCAACGAAGGTTCGGATATCACAATCATTGCTTGCGGTTCGTGTGTATTCCAGGCATATCAGGCTGCAAAGTTCCTTGAAACCAACGACGGTCTTAAGGTAAGAGTTCTCAATATGCACACCATCAAGCCCATTGATAAAGAAGCTATCGTTAAGGCTGTTATGGAAACACGCCGCATCATCACCGCTGAAGACCACAACATTCTCGGCGGTCTCGGTTCGGCAGTTGCAGAAGTTATCGTTGAAGCAGGTAAGGGTTGTGCATTCAAGCAGCTCGGTATCCCCGACAAGTTTGCACCCATCGGTCTTCACGAAGATATTATGTCCACCC
>JAZNAI010000014.1:0-3163 GCA_045586465.1 Acutalibacteraceae bacterium
GGACACGAAAAATGCTTCGCAAAAGGCCGTGAATATATGCCCCTTTTCGGTGACAGATGTATAGCCACACACATTCACGACAACAATATGATTTATAACTGCGACGAACACCTTCTGCCCTTTGACGGACAGATTGATTTCAGAAGAACGGCAGAGCTTCTGAAGGAACATAATTACAAGGGTTCGCTTATGCTTGAAATTGACCTGCCCGGTGTAAGGTCTGATAAGTATATAAATTTTACTCTGCAGCAATTTGTGCAAAAAGCGTATGCAGCCGTAAACAGACTGCGTATAATTTCAGAATATTAAGAGGTGCCTTATGATTGAACTGAGAAGAAAAGAAGACTGCGCTTACGATATGATAGCCCTGGGCGAGGTAATGCTCCGTCTTGATCCCGGTGACACAAGAATCCGTACAACACGCTCATTCCGTGCCTGGGAGGGCGGCGGAGAATATAACGTAGCAAGAGGACTGCGCCGCTGCTTCGGCTTCAAGACGGCTGTTGTAACCGCATTTGCGGACAATGACGTTGGAAGACTTATTGAGGATTTCATTCTTCAGGGCGGTGTTGATACGTCCTTTATCAAATGGGTTCCCTATGACGGAATCGGCAGAAGCGTCAGAAACGGACTTAATTTCACGGAACGCGGCTACGGTATCAGAGGCGCCAACGGTGTTTCCGACAGAGGCAACACTGCAATTTCTCAGTTAAAGCCCGGGGACGTTGACTGGGATTACATTTTCGGCACTTTAGGCGTCAGATGGCTTCACACAGGCGGTATCTTTGCAGCTCTCTCAGAAAGCACCGCCGAGGTTGTTATAGAAGCTGTAAAGGCAGCAAAGAAATACGGCACAATTGTATCTTATGACCTTAACTACCGTCCTTCCCTCTGGAAAACTATAGGCGGCAAGGAAAAGGCTCAGGAGGTAAATAAGGCTATTGCTCCCTATGTTGACGTAATGATAGGAAACGAAGAGGACTTTACTGCCTGTCTCGGCTTCGAAATTGAGGGCAACGACGAAAACCTCAAGGAGCTTAATATTGACGGCTACAAGAAGATGCTCGGTGAGGTTACAAAGGTATATCCCAACTTTAAGGTGATAGCGACCACTCTTCGTACCGTCCGCTCCGCTTCAATCAATGACTGGAGTGCTATGGTATACTCAAACGGTGAGGTTTTCAAGGGTATGGAGCTTCCCGCTCTTGAAATCTATGACAGAGTCGGCGGCGGTGACTCCTTCGCATCAGGTCTTATTTACGGTCTTATGACCTATGACGATGCAAAGATAGCCGTTAATTACGGTATTGCCCACGGTGCACTCGCAATGACTACCCCCGGCGACACCTCAACGGCAGTGCTTAAGGAAGTAGAAAATATCGTTAAGGGCGGCAGCGCCCGAGTTAACAGATAAGGAGACGCTTGTATGAAAATGACTTTTCGTTGGTACGGTCCCAATGACAGTATCACACTTGAAAAAATCAAACAGATTCCCGGTATGACGGGTGTCGTCACCGCTGTTTACGATACCCCCGTAGGTAATGTTTGGAGCAGAGAAACAATTGCATCTCTCAGGAAGATGTGCGATGATGCAGGACTCGAGATGGAGGTTATTGAATCTGTTCCCGTTCACGAGGATATAAAGCTCGGCAGAGGTAAGCGTGACGAATACATCGAAAATTATTGTGAAAATATAAGACGCCTTGCCGAGGTCGGAGTAAAGTGCATCTGCTATAACTTTATGCCCGTTTTCGACTGGCTCAGAACTAATCTCAAGACTGTTGCAGAGGACGGTTCAAACAGCCTTTCCTACAACCACGAGGAGATTATGAGTCTTGATCCCAAGAATCTCTCCCTTCCCGGCTGGGACGAAAGCTACACCGCCGATGAGCTCAATGCTCTTCTCGACAGCTACAAGGATATGTCCCACGAGCAGATCTTCGAGAATCTTGTTTATTTTCTCAAAAAGATTATTCCCGTCTGCAACGAGGTAGGTATCAATATGGCAATTCATCCCGATGATCCGCCATGGGATGTTTTCGGACTTCCCCGAATTATCTCCTGCAAGGAAGATTATGAGAGACTTTTTGCGGCAGTACCCGATGACACAAACGGCATCACCTTCTGCACGGGCTCTCTCGGTGCAGGAAGAAGCAACGACCTTATTGAAATGGCTTACGAATATTCAAAGAGAAACAAAATCCATTTCGCACACATAAGAAATATAGCATATTCAAATGAGCTTGATTTCAGAGAAACTGCTCACCTTACAGAAGCAGGCAGCCTTGATATTTACGGTATCGTAAAGGCACTTGTTGAGGGGGGATTCACAAAGTACGTGCGTCCCGACCACGGCAGAAATATCTGGGGTGAGTCCGGAAAGCCCGGTTACGGTCTTTTCGACAGAGCACTCGGTGCCTGCTACATCAACGGACTTTTTGAAGCTATAGAAAAAGGAGCAAAATAAAATGAAACTTCCCTTTAATGTTGATTTATCGGATAAAGTTGTAGCACTTACGGGAGCCGGCGGAGCTATTATCAGTCAGTTTGCAGAGGCTATGGCTCTTTGCGGTGCAAAGGTAGCTCTTCTCGACATAAACTATGAGGCAGCAAAGGCTGTTGCAGACAAAATTGGTGAAAATGCTCTTGCAATTGTAACCAATGCGCTTTCAAAGGACTCCATTATTGCCGCAAAAAAGGCTATTAATGAGAAGTTCGGTAAGGTTAACTTCCTTGTCAACGGTGCCGGCGGAAACAATCCCAAGGCCACTACAGACAACGAATATATGACTCCCGATATCGGTGAAGAGGTAAAGACCTTCTTTGACCTTGACGAGGCAGGTCTTAAGTTCGTATTTGACCTTAATATCACCTCTGCTTTTCTTGTAACTCAGGTTTTTGCTGAGGATATGCTGGAAACGGGCGGTAACATCATCAACATCTCTTCTATGAATGCCTTCACTCCCCTTACCAAAATCCCCGCCTATTCAGGTGCTAAGGCAGCCGTTTCCAACTTTACAAAATGGCTTGCCGTTCACTTCTCAAAGGAAGGAATAAGAGTAAACGCAATCGCTCCCGGCTTTTTCTCGACCAAGCAGAATGCGGCTCTTCTCTGGAATCCCGACGGCTCACCCACGGCACGTACAGGCAAAATCCTTGCCGC
>JAZNAI010000015.1:0-10739 GCA_045586465.1 Acutalibacteraceae bacterium
GCAGGACAACTACTCAAACGCAACAAGTGCCCTTTATGATCCTTCAATACTTCTCAATCTCCTTCATGTGCTTATTATCCTTGCAGCTGTCGGTGCATTTATGAACGTTATCCCATTCTTCTGGTATGACTTCAATGAAAAGAAGCAGAAATCCGTTGTACGTATACTTAAGGTAAGAGCTATGTTTGAGGACTTCGGCAACAGTATCAGCAATGACGAAGGACTTATTGAAGGTGTTGAAATCATAAGAAACGCCAGAAAAATGAGTGTGGCAGAGGCACGTGTTCTTGACAAAAAAACCTACCGCGCAGAGAAGAATAAAATGCTTCGTAAGACAGCAAAGAAAGCCTACAATGCCGACAAGGAATTCAACACAGAAATTGAAATCGCAAAGCTTGTCTGTAATGAGCTTGACCGCTTCGACTCACCTGCAGGCAAATATGAATACGCAGAAGCCAGCGCATTCTATTCACACGGAATCAATGCAATTCTTTCAGCAGATAAGCATAACCTAAAGGAAGAGCTCAGAATTGCAAAGGCTATGCCTAAAAATGATGCAAGCGAAAAAGAAATAAGAAAGATTGCAATTGAGAATGCAAAGAAAAAGCTCACTGCTATATCTGCCGTCAAGAAAAACTTCAAGGGTGTGACAGAGCTCACCAAGCCCGATTTCGCAGAGCTTGAAAAGCTTTACGACCGTGAAAATGAAATCGATACAGAAATGAAAAATCTCTACCTTGAGCTTTCCGCCTCAAAGGAATTCAAGGACTCCGTAAAGAAAGCGGAGATTAAGCAGGCAATTGCTTCTCTCAAGGGCGAGAAGAAAGCTCTTCAGGAAAAAATCAAGGATGAAATGAACCGTCACGCATACTTTAACCGTGCAGCAAAGCCTTACCTCGATGCAGAAAAACTCGTAAAGCAGGCAGACAACTATACACATCTCGGCGACATTGAAGCTGAATATGAAGCTGCAAAAAGCCGTGTCGGCGCAACAGTACAGGAATAAAATATGAAACTCAAAGAACTTTACGAAAAACTCTATAATAAAATCTTCTCCGTTCCGCTTTTTAAGAAGCTTCTTAAAATACCCGGAGTGGAAAAGCTTCTGCAGTATGAAATTGTGTCATATCTCGTTTTCGGAGTGCTGACCACCGTCGTAAACTTCGTGACCTATATGATTCTCGGTATATTTGCGGGAGAAAACTATGAGGAGAAGGTGCTTTTCAGCATAGGCTCCTTCGACTTCCAGCTGATTCTATTAATGAACGGCATTGCCTGGGTAGCATCCGTTCTCTTTGCCTTTGTTACAAACAAGCTGTTTGTTTTTGAAAGCAGCTCCCGGAAGCCCGAGGTGCTTATCAAGGAAATCGTTTCCTTCTTCGGTGCAAGAGTTGTTTCCTTCATCCTCTTTGAGGAGCTTCTCTTTGCACTTCTTGTAAACGTGCTTCACATTAACGACCTTATTGCAAAGCTTCTTGTTGCCGTGTTTGTTGTTATTTTCAATTTTGTGGCAAGCAAGCTTGTAATTTTCCGCAAAAAGGGAGAAAAAGATGCTTAATATTGCAATATGCGACGATGAAAAGTATATCTGCGATTTTCTCAAAAAATCCGTAACGGACTGTCTTGCAAAGGCCGACCTGGAAGGAAGCATTTCGGTCTTTGACGACGGACAGCCTCTGTGCGACCTTTACAAGGAGGGTAAGGCTTCCTTTGACCTTATTCTTCTTGATATCACAATGAAAAAATGCGACGGAATGACTGCGGCAAAGCTTATACGCTCCTTTGACAGCAAGGTAATGATAGTCTTCGTTACCGCCTCTGCGGAATTCGTTTTCTCGGGATACGAGGTAAGAGCCTTCCGCTATATCCTGAAGCCCGAGCTTCTTCACGGCTTCGCAGGTGTTTTCAGGGAATGTCTCGAGGAGCTTACGAAATCAAACGAGGTACGTTTTACATTTCAGAAGGCTTCGGAAACCGTAAGCGTACCGATTCGTGACATTATCTACTTTGAAAGCGACAAGCGAATCATAAACATTGTCACGGCAAACGAGGAATACTCCTTCTACGGCAAGCTTGACGATATTGAGGAGCAACTGAAAAAACAGGACTTTGTCCGCTGTCATCAGTCCTTTCTTGTAAATGCGAAGAAAATTGCATCCATAAAGGTAAACGAGCTGACGCTCACAAACAAAAAGACCGTGCCCGTCAGCAAAAGACGTGCAAAGGAAACAAATGAAGCCTTCTTATGGGCTATGAGATAACTATGCTTGACTTTATTTCGGAAAACTATCAGGACATAATACTCAACACCGCAAGAATCTTCTCTTCGGTGTTTGAAATTATGCTTGCATTTATTCTCACAAACAACTTTTTCAAACCCCGTCCCAAGGCAAAAAAATACGACTATATAGCATTCGTGCTGACTGCAACCCTTGTAATATTCCTGCAGGAATATACGGACATCGGCTACTGGAAATACCTTGTTGAGGGTGTGCTTCTGTCGGGAATACTGATATTGCTTTATTCGGGGCGGCTCCGGCACAAAACCGAGGCAATAGTAATTTTTGCCTCCCTGCTTACCGTTTCGGTGCTCATTTCGAATCTTCTGTACAGCGTAATTTCGGGACAGATGGATTTTATCCCCGAAAAAGGGACCGCCTTCGGCTCGCTTTTAAGAATAACTCTTACAAACGTAACTCTGATTCCCCTTTCCGTTCTTTTAAGCGTAATCTTAAAGGGCTTCGGCAAAGGAAGCTCGGTGCTGAGAATATGGCTGAGCCTTCTTCTTGTGCCTGCGGTTACCCTTATTACCTTCTCTGTTTTCCAGTATATAATTGAAAGCTATGAGCTGAATCAGCAGATAAAGGCATATATTTACATTTCCTGCATCGGCATAATCATTATAAACGTGGTTGTTTTTGTGCTTTTCTGGCTCAACCAGAGACAGCTGGGAATAAAGCGTGAAAACGACCTGCTGACAGCACAGATAAATCAGCAGCAGATGGGCATAAAAAATCTTGAAAATGCCTATAACCGCACAAGGAACTTCCGTCACGATATAAAAAACCACCTGCTGACCCTTAATATTCTTGCAGAAAACGGCAATGTGGAGGAAATCAGAAAATACATACGGGAAATGAACGGCATTATTGATGAATCCTCATATATCCGTATTACGGGCATATCGGCGGTTGATGCCATACTCAACGAAAAGCTTTACGAGGCACAGTCCGACAGCATAACAACCAATTACGACGTTATGAATATGGAAAAGAACAGCATAAAGCCTGTTGATATGTGTATAATTATTTCCAACGCCCTTGATAATGCAATTGAAGCAAACAGAAAAATCGAGGATCCCGAAAAGCGTTATATAAAGCTCAAAATGCACGGCGACGAAACCTACAGCGTTATCTCCGTATCGAATCCCGCCGTGACGGCACCCGTAAGAGTAAATCAGAACTCCTATGCAACATCAAAAAAGGATGCCGTAAATCACGGCTTCGGACTTAAAAGTATTGAAAGCACCGCAAAAAAATACGACGGTGAAATGCTTACTAAATTTGAAGACGGTGTCTTCACCCTTGTCATAAAACTCAATGCAATTTCCTGAAAAGGGGGATATTTATGAATAAAGATATTATAAGCGAAATCAAAAAACTCAAAGAGGAAACAGGTACCGTTATACTTGCACATACCTATCAGAATCCCGAAATAATCGAGCTTGCAGACATTACGGGGGATTCCTTTGCACTTGCAAAGAAAAGCCTTTCGGCAGGAGCAAAAAGGGTCATTATGTGCGGTGTAAGGTTTATGGCAGAAAGCGTAAAAATCCTCTCCCCCGACACACAGGTCATCCTCCCCGTGCCTGAGGCTACCTGTCCTATGGCTGAAATGATAACTCCCGAGAGAGTAAGAAAATATAAAGAAGAAAATCCCGATGCCGCTGTTGTTGCGTATATCAATACAACGGCAGCCCTGAAGGCAGAATGTGACGTATGTGTCACCTCCTCAAGCGCACTTAAGATTGTTGAAAAAATTGATGCTCCCGAAATTCTTTTTATCCCCGATAAGAATTTGGGCTCATTCGTAAAAGAGCACTTCCCCGAAAAGAATATTGTACTGTGGGACGGCTACTGCCCCATACACGCAACCCTTACGGAGGATGATATCCTAAAGGCAAAGGCCGATCACCCCGAGGCTCTTCTTGCAGTACATCCCGAATGTGAAAAGGACGTTGTGAAGCACGCAGATATGGCAGGCTCCACCGCTGAAATTATAGATTTTGCTTTAGCCTCCGTAAAACCCGTGATTATCGGCACCGAAAGAGGCGTTGCAGACTATCTTATCCCCAAATATCCCGAAAAGAAGCTTTATCACCTCTGTCCCGAAAAGCTTACCTGTAAGGATATGAAATACACCACTCCCGAAAGCATCCTTGCCGCATTAAAGGGTGAAGGCGGAGAAATAATAGAGCTTCCCGAGGAGCTCAGAGTAAAAGCAAAGCACAGCATTGACGAAATGCTGAGACTTGGCTGAGGTACAGAAAATGGGAAATAATACAAATGTTGTTGACGTGCTTATTGTCGGTTCAGGTGTTGCAGGCATGTACGGTGCCCTGCAATTCAGCGACGACACAAGCGTTATGATTCTTTCAAAATACTCGAAGACCACCTCAAACTCCAACCTTGCGCAGGGCGGTGTTGCAGCGGTACTGAACCTTGAGGAGGACAGCTTTGACCTGCACATAAAGGATACCTTCATTGCAGGCAGACACGAAAACGATCCCGAAAGCGTTGAGGTGCTTGTAAGCGAGGGCCCTGATGACGTAAGAAAAATTATGGATATGGGTGTACGCTTTGACAGAAACGCCGAGGGTGAACTGGATATGACCCTTGAGGGCGGCCATTGCAGAAGAAGAATAGTACACTACAAGGATTGCACCGGCGCTGAAATGGTCAGAGGTCTTCTTTCAGAGGTTGAGAAGAAGGAAAACATCATTTACAGAGAAAACACCGTACTTGTCCGCCTTGTGCGTGTCAGAAGCGGCTTCCGTGCCGACCTTTTATGTGACGGTGAATATTCCAGCGTGTTCTGCAGCTACTGTATGCTCTGTACGGGCGGTGTGGGAAGAGTTTATAAATATACAACAAATCCCAAGTCCGCAACGGGCGACGGCATAAGAATAGCCTATGAGCTGGGTGCACAGATAAAAAACTTAAGTTACATACAGTTTCATCCCACAGCCTTCAACTCCGAAAACGGCGAGCAGTTTTTAATCAGCGAATCCGTAAGAGGCGAGGGTGCATACCTTCTCAACTGCCATAAGGAACGCTTTATGGACAGATACGACGAGAGACTTGAGCTTGCTCCTCGTGATGTTGTTTCAAAGTCAATTATTCTTGAAAGCAGAAGAACGGGCAGCAATAACTTCTATCTTGACATCACCCACGAGGATGCGGATTTCTTAAGAGAGCGCTTCCCTGCAATTTCAGAGGGCTGCAGACAGTACGGCGTTGATATCACAAAGGACCTTATTCCCGTTTTCCCCTGTCAGCACTACCTTATGGGCGGAATTGAGGTTGATATTGATTCGAAGACAACAGTTCCCCGTCTTTATGCCTGCGGCGAATGTGCAAACACGGGCGTTCACGGAACAAACAGACTTGCAAGCAATTCGCTTCTTGAGGCTCTGGTTTTTTCAAGAAGAGCTGCTGAGGATATAAAGAGATGTATGGCGAACGGCTTTGCAAAGGTAAGTGAGCTTCCCGTTTCAAATGATTTTTCGGGTGCTCCCCTTCCTGAGGGCATTATCACGGAAATCAGAAGTATTATGCAAAGAGCATATTTCGTGCTTCCCGATGCCGGCGCCGTGCGCTTCGGCCTCAAGCAGATTGATAATATCTTAAAGAGACTTAAAGGCGCAAAGTACGCACAGACAACAAAATACCTTGAAGCACTGTCCCTTGCCACCTGCGCATATATTATTCTTAAAGAAGCAGAGGAAAAGTAAAAGTTGTGCATAAATCACCGTCTTTGACGCACAATAAAAAAATTTTTCCTGCCACAAATTTTATTTGACAAAAATCATACAATTATATACCACGTTCAAAATATCAGAAGCGCTTTGTTTTCGGCGGTTCGGAGTATAAACATACACCTTGCCACCGCCGAAAACAACAAATACGGCAATTTCTGCCCACTTTTACGTGCTCTGACGGACATATTGCAGACCTGAATTAAGTCAGTCTGTGTTAAAAATAAAGGAGACAAATATGTTATTACCTCAGTTTTATATTGACGACATAATAAAGAATGCCCTTAAAGAGGATATAAATTACCTTGATACCGCAACGGCTTACGTTATTCCCGAGACGGCTGTCACAACCGCAAAATTCGTATCAAAGGCAGAAGGTGTTCTTTGCGGAATCGAGGTTGCTATGAGAGTATTCACTCTTCTTGACCCCGAGGTTCAGTTTACCCTTTACAAAAAGGACGGAGATGCGGTTGCCAACGGTGAGCTCATTGCAACTATGAAAGGTAAGGCATCTATGCTTTTGCAGGGCGAAAGAACAGCCCTTAATCTCCTTCAGCATATGTCCGGCATTGCAACAGCCACAAACGAATGTGTAAAACTTGTAGAGGGAACGGGAGTGAGCATTGCAGATACAAGAAAGACTCTTCCCGGTCTCAGAGCTTTGCAGAAATATGCAGTAACCTGCGGCGGAGGAAAAAACCACCGCTACAATCTTTCCGACTGTGCAATGCTTAAGGACAATCACATTGATGCAGGCGGCGGTATTACCGCAACAGTTAAGGCTCTCAGAGAAAAAATCGGTCACACGGTTAAAATTGAAGTCGAAACAAGAAATATGGACGAGGTAAGAGAGGCAGTTTCTGCAGGAGCTGATATCATAATGCTGGACAATATGACGGCTCTTCAGATGAAGGAAGCCGTGGAATACATTGACGGCAGAGCTCTTACCGAGGCTTCGGGTAACATTACCGCAGAAAACATCAGAGAAAAGGCTTCCTCCGGTATTGACATCATTTCGATGGGTGCACTTACCCACTCGGTAAAGGCCTTTGATATCTCAATGAGAATCGACTGATGAAGAACTTATCAAAAAAACAGAAAATCGTTATAACCGTACTTGCTTCTGTTTTTCTTATTCTGTTTTCCGTTTACTGTGTTTACGAAAACAATATGCTGACTGTAACGGATTATGAAATAACAAACGAAAAGCTGCCCGGAAGCTTTGACGGCTTCACGGTTGCCCAGATTTCCGATTTTCACAATCCCCGTTCGGACTTTCTTAAGGAAAGCGTTCTTGAAGAATTGACAAGGCTTTCCCCCGACATAATCGTAATTACGGGGGACTTTATAGATTCAAGAAAGCCGAAAACGGAGATTTCCCTTGCCTTTGCAGAAGAGCTTGTAAAAATTTCTCCTGTATACTTTGCTCCGGGCAACCACGAGGCAAGAAATCCCGACATATACGTGCCCTTTGAAAAAGAGCTTCGGGATATGGGTGTTCACGTGCTTCGCAATTCTTCTGAAAAAATACATATAAACGGCGATGCCATAAATATACTCGGTATCGATGACGCAACCTTTTACGGCACACAGGACAAATATATTTGCACGGCAGAAGCAATCGACGGCATAATTTATGACAAAAGCCTTTTTTCGATAACGCTCTCACACCGTCCCGAGATATTTTCCGTTTACACCCAAAAGGAACAGGACCTTGTATTTTCGGGACATCTTCACGGGGGACAGTTCAGAATTCCGTATCTCGGCGGACTTTATATGCCGACGGAAGAACTTTTCCCCGATTACTGCGAAGGTGTACATACCGCAGGCAGTACAACAATGGTCGTAAGCCGGGGAATCGGCAACAGTGCATTCCCTATAAGAATAAACAACCGCCCCGAGCTTATTATCGTTACACTCAAAGCAGGAATAAACGATTAATTCGTTTATTCCTTTAATGATATTCATTCCTTCGGAATGAGTGATATTATTGCTTTCGCAATAGTGATATTGCCCTACAGGCAGTGATATATTTTCCTTCGGAAAATGTTTCGGAAGGCTCACGCCTTGTTCCGCTTACGCTCTGCCTTATAAAATAAAGTTCCTACAAATTAAAACAACTTCACAGGAGGATTTTTTATGAGAAACCGTCAGGTTCATCTGGATTTTCATACAAGCGGTGCACTGAAGGTAGGAGAGAAGTTTTCAAAGGAGCAGTTTATTTCTCAGCTTAAAAACGGACACCTTGATTCAATAACGGTATTTTCAAAGTGCCATCACGGATGGTCCTACCACCCCACAACGGTAAACGAGATGCATCCCGGTCTTTCCTTTGACCTTTTAGGCGCTCAGCTTGAGGCCTGTAAGGAGGCAGGTGTCAATGCCCCCGTTTACATCTCTGCAGGCTTCGACGAAAAGGACTATGACCGCCATCCCGAATGGAGATGGGTACCTTCAAAGGACAGTGAGGATGTTCTTGAGTATCACAATGAAACACACTTCCACAATCTTTGCTTCAACACTCCTTATCTTGATGCGCTTTGTGCTCAGGTTGAAGAGGTTATGGAAAAATATAACCCCTGCGGAATTTTCCTTGACATAATTTCACCTAAAATCTGTTACTGCGAAAAATGTCTGGAGGATATGAAAAAGCTGGGGCTTGATTCCGACTGCTATGACGATTGCAAAGAATTTTCAATAATCACTTTCAATAAATATGCCGATGCAATAAATGCTTCCGTCAGAAAATACAGCGATACAGCAACTATTTTCCATAACAGCGGACACATTCCGAAGGGTGACCGCTCTTTCATAAACAAAAATACACATTTAGAGCTTGAAAGCCTTCCCACGGGCGGATGGGGATATGACCATTTCCCTCTGTCAGCAGCTTACGTCAGAACGCTCGGGGACAAGGAATACCTCGGAATGACGGGCAAATTCCATCAGAGCTGGGGAGAATTCGGCGGCTTCAAGCATCCCAATGCTCTTATTTACGAAACAGCGCTCAGCGTAGCTAACGGAGCAGGCTGTTCAATCGGCGATCAGCTTCATTCCTCAGGTGAAATGAACCCTGCAACATATTCTCTTATAGGCAAGGCTTATGCGCGCATAGAAGAAAGAGAGCCCTGGTTAAACGGTGCGGTAAACGTGGCAGACATTGCAGTGCTCAGCGTTGAGTCAACCTCAAAAGACAGAGAAGCAAGAGCCGACATCGGAGCAAACCGTATGCTTCTTGAGAACAAGCTTTTATATAATTTTATAGATGAGGATGCGGACATTTCAGGCTATAAGCTTCTTATTCTTCCCGATAACTGCAGTATTTCCGACGGTATGCTTGAAAAAATAAACGCATTTACAGCAAACGGCGGTAAGGTTTTAGCATCGGGCGAAAGCATCATAAGAGACGGAAAATTCATCCTTGATACGGGAGCTGTATTTAAGGGCAGAAATGAATTCTCCCCCACATACTTTGTTCCCCTTTTCCCGACAGTAAACGGAGACACCGCATACATTATGCGCTGCGATTCCTATAAAATCGAAGCCGTTGACTGCGAGGTCACGGCATTAAGAGAAAACCCCTATTTCAACAGAGAAAGAGAGCGCTTCTGCTCTCATATGCACGCTCCCAACAATGAGGCGGAGCGCTTCCCCGCAGTTGTAATAAAGGGTAACGTTGCTTACATTTCCTGGAATATTTTCACGGCATACGGAGAGCTCGGTCACCTTTGCTTCAAGGAAATTTTCACAGACACCGTAAAGAAACTTACGGGCGATACCTTATCCGTAGAGGTAAACCTTCCCGACAGAGCCGTTATGACCCTTACCCGTCAGGAAAACGAAAAGAGAAGTATTCTTCACCTTCTTTTTGCACATACAACGGTAAGAGGCAGAAATACAGAGGTAATTGAAGACACCGTTCCTCTTTACAACGTAAAGTGCAAGGTTAAATGCGAAGCTGAGCCCTCACGAGTTTACCTTGCCCCCGAAAAAGAAGATATTCCCTTTACATATGAAAACGGCAGAGTGAATTTTACAGTACCTGTTGTGGACATTCACGCTATGGCTGTAATTGAAGACTGAAAGGAGTAAAAGCAGTGGCAGAAATCTTTCCCGTAGCACACATATATACGGATTTCTCCTCTAAATTCGGAATACCCCGTCAGAGCGGTCTTGCGAAAACACGGGGAAAAATAGTTTTCTGCCCTGAATTCCGTTTCAAGGAAGCCGTAAGAGGACTTGAGGGCTATTCCCACCTGTGGCTTATATGGGAGTTTTCCGAAAATAAGGAAAAATCAGCATCCCTCACAGTAAGACCGCCCCGTCTCGGCGGTAACGTGAGAATGGGTGTTTTTGCAACACGATCCCCTTTCCGTCCCAATAATTTAGGACTTTCCTCCGTAGAAATAGAAAAAATTGATTATGAGTGCAAGGATGCGCCCGTAATATACGTAAACGGTGCAGATATTCTTGACGGCACGCCCCTTTTTGACATAAAGCCCTACCTTCCCTTTACAGACTCACATCCCGATGCAAAAAGCGGCTTCTCGGGTGAGGTTATGAATAACAATCTCTCGGTTGCATTTGAAAACGGCAGCGATGTAAACGTTATGGCGGAGGATATTGATGCTCTTCGGGAAATTCTTTCGGAGGACCCGAGACCTCATTACCACGACGACCCAGAAAGGGTTTATGCATTCGA
>JAZNAI010000016.1:0-3708 GCA_045586465.1 Acutalibacteraceae bacterium
CAAAGCATATCCCACTCTTCATCGTTCATAACGTACTTATCATCGAAGATTGAAAGATCTGTGCCCTGAATTGAATGTCCCTGCTCGGAAACGCCGACAACCTTGGCACCCATTTCCTTAAGGAAGGTAATGTGCTCTATAAATTCCTTTTCGGTCTCTTCATAGGGCTTGGTTGTAAGGAAGGTTGAAAACCATGCGTTACAGATCTGCATTCCTCGAAGATCAAGTGCTTTCTTGAGAACCGCAGTATCCTTGGGATACTTGTTACCTACTTCACAGCCTGTAAATCCTGCAAGTGCCATTTCGGAAACGCACTGCTGGAAGGTGTTTTCTGCGCCGAGGTCGGGCATATCGTCATTTGTCCAGCCTATGGGAGCAATACCGAGTTTTACTTTGTTTTTGTCGAGCATATCAATATCTCCTTGCCTTTTCAAGATTTTCCTTTTTGTTTTTATATGCATTCCTTACGGAATCTTTGCCTGAAACAGATGCAAGTCCTACGTGCCACCAGGCATCGTATCCGTCTGTCATGGACTTGGGAAGGACTTTAATGTCAATAAGAGTCGAAACGGTCTGTTTTTTGCTGTCTTCGAGAGCTTCGGCTAACTGCTCCATTGTGTTTACCTTATAGGTTTTAACACCGTAGCCTGCTGCGCACATTGCAAAGTCAATGGGCATAAGCTCACCTAAGAGATTGCCGTTTTCGTCTCTCTTTCTGAATTCGGTTGCAAGATTTCCTATGCCGTTTGACATCTGAAGGTTGTTGATACAGCCAAAACCTGCATTATCAAAGAGAAGAACGTTAATTTTCTTGTTTTCCTGAATGGAGGTTACGAGCTCTGAATGAAGCATAATGTAGCTGCCGTCTCCGCAGAAAGCGTAAACTTCCCTGTCGGGCTCAGCCATTTTTGAACCGAGTGCGCCTGCAATTTCATATCCCATACAGGAGTAACCGTATTCCATATTATATGTATCTCTGACGTCGGAGGTCCACATTCTCTGCATGCATCCGGGAAGTGAGCCTGCGGCAGCGACTGCAATAGCATCATCCGCAATATTATTTCTGATGTATGCGAGAGCGGCTGTCTGGGTGACTGCACCCTTATACATATCTACAAATTCGGGAATGGTTCTTTCATCACGTGCCTTGATGAGAGGCTTGAAGTTTTCATCGTACATATAAGCTGAAAGAGCTTCCATTTCCTGAGCCCAGCGAGCCTTTGCATCGGTAATTTCCGTTGTGTATGCTGTTTTGTAGCCCTTTGCGGAAAGAATTTCATCAAGCTTTGCTACGGCAAGCTTTGCATCAGCTACGCACTTAACTGCATCAAGCTTATAAGCATCAAAGCGGTCAGTATTTATTGTGACAAACTTCACATCGGGATTCTGAAAGAGTGATTTTGAAGCTGTTGTAAAATCAGAAAATCTTGTACCAACGCCGATAATTACGTCAGCATCCTTAGCAATAGTGTTAGCTGCAAGATTACCCGTAACACCAAGACCGCCAAGATTGTGGGAATGCGAAGAGAGAACAGCACTTTTACCGTTCTGTGTTTCTGCAAGTGCGATATTAAACTTTTCGCAGAAATCTTCAACTGTCTTTCCGGCTTCAGAGTATCTTACACCGCCGCCTGCAATAAGAAGAGGCTTTTTTGCTGAAAGGATGATATCGGCAATATCGGAAATTTCATCCTCGGCAGGATTGATTCTTGTGATTTTATGTACTCTCTTTTTGAAGAACATATCCGGGAAATCGTAGCTTTCACCTTCAACGTCCTGACAAAGAGAAATACATACAGCACCTGTGTTAGCAGTGTCCGTGAGCACACGCATTGCGTTAATCATAGCACTCATAAGGTGCTCGGGACGTGCAACTCTGTCCCAGTAACGGCAAACTGGCTTATAAGCATCATTTGTTGTGATAGCAAGCGAGTGGCTCTGTTCAAACTGCTGAAGCACGGGGTCGGGCTGTCTGCAGGAGAATGTGTCTGCAGGGAAAAGAAGAAGAGGAATATTGTTTACCGTTGCTGTAGCCGCTGCAGTAATCATATTAGCAGCACCCGGACCGATTGATGAGGAGCAGGCAATAATCTTTCTTCTGTTATTCTGCTTGGCAAAGGAAGCGGCTGCGTGAGCCATTCCCTGCTCGTTCTTGCCCTGATAAACTCTCAGAGTCCCGGGATCCTCGTCAAGAGCCTGACCGAGACCGCAAACAATACCGTGACCGAAAACAGTAAAAATACCGTCAACGAACTTTGTTTCAACTCCGTCAAAGGAAACATACTGATTATTCAGGAACTTAATAAGCGCCTGAGCTGTAGTCATAATAGCCATAGTTATACTCTCCTTAAGTTAGCAATGTGTAAGCCATTCGTGTTCCTCGGGAACAAATCTTGTTGTTTTGAACCAGGGATCGCCGTCAATGTGTCTTATCATCCACACGTAATACATTTCGTAGCCGGGTGCCGCCGCCTGCTGATGGTCCTTACCTGCGGTAATACAGCAGAAGGAGCCGTCCTTACTCTTATAGACATCCTCACCTATATAACAGGCACCAAAGCCCTGAGGTTTATCGAATTTATAATAATATACCTCGGGCTGAGGATGGTGATGAGGAGGATAGCTGGACCATTTGCCGGGCTGAGTGAAAACCTCACCGAGAACAAGATTTGAATAAGGCGCATTGTCATAGTCAAACATCGTTGAAACTATTCGGTGACCTGCTCCGCCCCACTGTCCCTTGCCGAATTCCTGATACAGACAGTTTTCGGGGGTATAGAAATGAGGCTCAAATTCTTTTTCATTGTCTGTTTGCTGAACTATAAACTCCGAATCGCAGAGAGCTTCAATTGAGAAGGATGTATTTTTTGAAACGTGAAGGCAGTAAGGCTTCTTTTCAAAAGGATTTTCACGCTTTCCTTCTGCCTTTAATTCATTGCAAGTAAAAATTACATTGCCTGATAAAAGAAGAACTGCTGTTTCATTCTGTTCATCAGAGATACTGAAGGTTTCACCCTTAAGGAGACGCTTCACATAAATCGTCATATTCATATCGGCATTTTTGCCGTTCATTTCACAGAGAAGTGATACATTGTTGCTGTCAAAAGAGGGATATTCAAACATAATAAATCCTCCTTATGCACGGGCTACCATTTCGCCGTATTCAGCCTTTTCAGCCGCAATAAATTCTTCAACCTGCGAAACCGTCGGCATATCCTGAGAGCAGGCGTGGCTTGCAACAAGCATAGCAGCTGAAGCCGAGCCGAATTCAAGACAGTCAATAATTTCCTTACCCTCAAAGAGGCTGTAAAGGAAGGTCGAGGTATAACCGTCACCGCCGCCGAAGGATTTGAGAAGCTTTACGGGGAAGGGCTTTATTGAGTAGCTCTGTCCGTCATTGGTATATGCGGTTGAGCCCTGCTTGCCGTGAGTAACAATAACGATTTTTGCGTTTTTGCTCTGCCAGTATGCGGCAGATGTCAGGTCTGTTCCGTCAAGACCGAGAAGACCTTCTGCGAGATCATATTCCTCACGTGAGCCGATAATCATATCAGCTTCATTAGCTACAATTGAATAGTAAACAGTAATTTCATTTTTATTTTTCCAGTTATATGCTCTGTAATCAAGAACGAAAATTACGGGAATATTATTCTTCTTTGCAAGCTGCATAGCCTTGAGAGAAGCTTCTCTTGAGGGGCTCTCGGCAAG
>JAZNAI010000017.1:0-4268 GCA_045586465.1 Acutalibacteraceae bacterium
TCAAGACAGCAGTAAATATCAATGGGCTTGGTTGTGTCTCTTTCGGATGAGGGAACGGGTCTTCCGAGTATTGCCTCAAATTGAGCTCCGTTCATACCGTTAACGTCAGCCGTGTAATATGCGGGAGCACAAACGGAATAATCGGGAATAATTGTCTTTTCATCGGAAGTAACCGTCACGGTTTTTAACAGCTTTATATCACGGGATGAAGCGCCGACAAGAATATCAAATAAGCCTGTCTCAACCTGATAATCACCAAGATAAACGTTGAAAAATGCAAAATCTCTCTTGGAAAGAGTAAATGTGATTTCCTTTTCTTCTCCTGCTTTCAGGAAGACCTTTTTGAAGGCCTTGAGTTCTTTTACGGGACGGAAAATCGTAGATTCTCTGTCGGATACGTAAAGCTGAGCGACTTCTGCGCCGTCAACGCTGCCGATATTCTTAACCTTGAAGGAAACCTCAAGAGTATCCTTATCGGTTATTTCATCGGCTGATACCTTCATATCGCTGTACTGGAACTGTGTGTATGAAAGGCCGGAGCCGAAGGGGAATAAAACGTCTTTTCTTGCCTTATCATAATAACGGTATCCGATATAAACGGATTCTCTGTGTTCACTTGTTACGGGGCCTGCGGGATAGTTGCCGTAGGTGGGGTTGTCCGAGTAGGAAAGGGGATAGGTTTCGCTTGTTTTACCTGAGGAATTAACGGCACCTGTAAGAATATTTGCAACCGCACTGCCGGTAGCCTGACCGCCGAGACGGGAGTCAAGAAGAGCCTTGACTTCATTTATCCAGGGAAGATTAATTACGGAGCCTCCTGCAAGAACAACTGCAGTATTAGCATTTGCAGCTGCGATTCTGCTGACGAGAGCATTGTGTGAGGAGGGCATTTCAATATTGTCTCTGTCGTAGCCTTCACCCTCGAATTCCTCGGTAAGACCTACGAAAACAAGAGCAATATCAGCATCTTTTGCTGCGTTTTCAGCTTCGGCAAAGAGCTCTTCATTGATCTCATTTTTCTTTTTGTCATAGCCCTTTGCATAAACAACGTCAACTCCGAGCTTCTTTAATTCCTCGAGTGCGTTGTCGAGTTTTGTGGGATTGATGACAGATGAGCCTGCACCCTGATAACGGGGAGCTGATGCCAGCTCACCGATAACTGCAACCTTTGCACCCTTTCTGAGAGGAAGAATACCGTCATCGTTTTTAAGGAGAACCATTGAGCCCTCGGCAACCTTTCTTGCTACCTCGTGATGCTCCTCGAAGGTGAATTCTGCGCCCTTTTCGAGAGCGGGCTTGGATTTGATAATAAGGTCAACTACGACATCTACTCTCTTATCGAGATCCTCAATATTGAGTTCGCCGCTGTTTACCGCATCAATAATCTTCTTTGTGTTATATCCGCCTGATGAAGGCATTTCAAGGTCTGTTCCGCAGAGAAGTCCGGGAATTCTGTCAACTGATGAGCCCCAGTCCGTAACGATAAGACCGTCAAAGCCCCATTCGCCTCTTAATACCTTGTTCTGAAGATAGCTGTTCTGTGAAGCATATTCACCGTTGATTCTGTTATATGAGTTCATAACGGTCCAGGGGGATGCTTCCTTAACCGCAATTTCAAAGGCTGTGAGATAAAGCTCTCTTAATGCTCTTTCGTCAACAACCTCGTCAACTATCATTCTGTATGCTTCCTGCGAGTTGCAGGCATAGTGCTTAAGGGATGTACCGACGCCTTTGGACTGTACGCCCTTTACGAGGCCTGCTGCCATTTTACCTGCAAGCACGGGGTCCTCGGAGAAATACTCGAAGTTTCTTCCGCAGGTAGGTGCACGCTTGATGTTCATACCGGGTCCGAGAATAACGGATACCTTTTCCTTGAGACATTCGTCAGCGAGTGCCTTACCCATATATTCGATAAGCTCAGGATCCCAGGAACAGGCTGTTGCCGATGCGGGAGGGAAGCAGGTGGCGGGAACGGAGTTACCGAGACCTATACCGTCGCTTGTTTTCTTGTTTTCGTTCTTTTTACGGAGACCGTGAGGGCCGTCCGTAATATTGATAGAGGGCAGACCGAGCTCCTTTGAGCCCTGTGAGTGCCAGTAGTCAAGACCTGAAACAAAAGCAGCCTTCTGTTCAAGTGTCATCTTATTAACAATTTCGGGGTGCTTCATTAAAGAATTCTCCTCTCAGAAATTTTACTTAAAAATAATTATATAAAAAGCTTACCCGTAAGTCAAGCATTATAAAGAAAATAGGCTGCTACCGAGGTAACAGCCTGTGAAAATCAGTTTACAAAAATATCGGTTTCGATGTATCTTATGCCCATATCGTAGAGCATTTTTGCATCCTCGAGCTCGTTTACGGTCCAGAAGGAGCAGCCGATTCCCGCATCAACTGCAAGCCCGATAGTTTCTGCGGTGTTAGCGGAAAAGTTAGGTGAGAGCCAGCACTCGGAGTTGAGAGCCTCAGCTTTTGCAATAATTTCAGGTGTGATTTCGTCACAAAGATACCAGAGCTCAATGCCCGTGTTCATTTCATCAATGAATTTAAGCTGCTCGTAATCAAAGCTGATGATTATTGCCTGTTTTTCCATATTTCTTGCCTTGACTTCATCAATGATTTTATAAAGCATATCAAAGCCGTCAGCCTTAATTTCAATCTGAGGACGGGTTTCAGAGCCGACAAAAATGTCAAGATATTCGCCGAGCGTGGGGATTCTTAAATCCTCATATTTCCAGAAGTTAGCACCCGACTTATAGGTGAAGGTTTTAAGCTCTGCGAGTGTGCACTCGGAAATTTCCGCAATTTCGCAGAACATTGCACCCGTGTCGCTGTTGTGATTAAGAACCCATTCGTTATCCTTTGTAAGCTGAATGTCGCATTCTGCGGTGTAATAGCCGTATTCAACAGCCTTTTCGTAAGCGGGAATCGTGTTCTGGGGAGCCTCAGCCTGAACGCCTCTGTGTGCGGTAAGGAACACGGGGTCCTCCTCAGAGCCTATTCCGTTTTCCGAAAGAGAAATTACCTCTTGGGGCAAGCTGAAAAGGGAAGCGATGTGAATAAAGGGAAGAAATGTGTTGAAGAAAATGGGGACGAGAATAAGAGAAATGAATTTGTTAAGTATTGCTGTCATTGGAACTTTCCTCCGAAAAATTTTGTGGTTATATTTTACTACAAATATGCCGTTCTGTCAAACCAAATCTTTTTTAATATTTTTCAATATGTTAATTGACTTATGAGAAATGATGTGATAAACTATAAAAAAATGTTTCGGAGGATATATAATATGAAAATTCAGACAATTGAAACAAAGAATCTCTGCGAAAGCGCAAAGAACGGCGGCTGCGGCGAATGCCAGACATCCTGTCAGTCAGCATGCAAGACCAGCTGCGGTATTGCAAATCAGCAGTGCGAAAACAAGAATCAGGACTAATTTAATTTAACAGATTTTGCCGCCGTCGGGCGGCATTTTTTGTGAATCGGAGAAGTATTATGGTACATTCATATAAGCTCAGCGGAATGAATATTGTGCTTGATACAAATTCAGGCTCAGTGCATGTGGTTGATGATGCATCCTTTGATATCATCAATATGTACGAAACGGCTTCTGCTGAAGAAATCACTAAGGCAATTCTTGCAAAATATCCCAATAATCCCGAGATAACGGAAGAGGAAATTGCGGACTGTCTTGCTCAGATCGGTGAGCTAAAAAAAGCAGGCAAGCTCTTTACGGAGGATACCTTCGGACCTATTGCGGGAGAGCTTAAAAAGAGAACATCGGGTGTTGTGAAGGCTCTTTGTCTTCACATTGCACACACTTGCAATCTTAATTGCTCCTATTGCTTTGCAAGCCAGGGTAAATATCACGGTGACAGAGCCGTAATGAGCTTTGAGGTAGGAAAGCGTGCTCTCGATTTTCTTGTTGAGAATTCGGGCACGAGAAGAAATCTTGAGGTGGACTTTTTCGGCGGAGAGCCTCTTATGAACTTCACCGTTGTGAAGCAGCTTGTGGAATATGCAAGAAGCATTGAAAAGGAAAAGGGAAAGAATTTCCGTTTTACTCTTACCACTAACGGTATGCTTATTGACGATGACGTTATTGAGTTTTCCAACCGTGAAATGAGTAACGTTGTTTTAAGTCTTGACGGCAGAAAGGAGATTCATGACCGCTTCCGCGTGGACTATCAGGGAAGAGGCTCATGGGAGCAGATTGTTCCGAAATTTCAGAAATTTGTCAAGGCGAGAGATAACAAGAATTACTATATGAGGGG
>JAZNAI010000018.1:0-3361 GCA_045586465.1 Acutalibacteraceae bacterium
TAAGGTGAGGACAGCCGATGAAGCAAAGCTTGGGAGTTGCATCGGGATCCTTCCAGATAACGGGATAATTCTTCTTAACTCTCTCAAGCTCAGCATCGTCAATAACGTATACCTGAGCGTTTTCAGCAATAAGGCTTTCACCCATTTCAACTGCTTCGGGAGTAAGACCGTCAATGTGATAAAGACCTACCGCACCGTTTGAGGCTGTGGCAGCACCGAAATCCTTAAGATATGCCTTTGCATCATCATTAAGCTCATTGCCGATCCACTTTGTAAGACCCTTTACATAAGGAACGTCTTCCATTACCTTCATACCGATAGCGGAACCGAGAACCTGTGCTTCGGGAATCTTATCAGTCTTTACTTCAATAATCCAGGTAGCCTTTCTGCCTTCATCCGTAAGAAGACCGAAATAAGGAACGTAGCCTACAATTGAGCCGAAAAGGTCAATAATACCGGAGTTTCTGTTGCAGCGTGCACCGAGCACGGAGTTTGCATAAACAACGGCACTTGATTCTGCCCAAGAAAGAATATCACCCTTGTTGGGAGTGTTACCTACTTCGTCAAGATAGCAGGTACAGGTATAAGCAGATTCACTCACGAGACCCATCTTCTGAAGCTGACCGTCATACATTTCCTGTGCGGAATACATAAACTTCTTAAAAATAAGGTTTTCAAGGAAGCTTGCAGGAACATTCTTATCAACGGGCTTGGGGTCAACAGAGAACTGCTGTCCTGAAACTACGCCGTCAGCGATAAGCTTTTCCATAAGCTCATATACGGGCTTCATAACCTTGATACCGAAGCTTGTAACAAGATGTCCCTTTTTACCGGTAACAGGAACCAGCTTGGTAGCACCGAAGGTTTCACCGTACATAACCAGAGTCTTCATAATTTTTGCCATTGTTTCTCCCTTTTCGCCGTTAAGTATGGCGAGCTGCTCGGGAGTAAGTTCGATTTTGTAATCAGCCACAAAACTCATCCTTTCTTTTGCATATTAATGCATTTGTTATAATTATAACAAATGTAAAGATAATTGCAATACTTATTTGAATTATTTGTTAACGAAAGCATCAAAAAAAAAGGTAAGCTCCGAAAAGCCTACCTTAAAATTATCCGTATTGAGTTGTATTTTCATCTGCTTGTTTCACGGGCGGAAAATAAATATTAAGGTCAACCCGTGAGCTGATTCCGTTGACCGTACCTGAATCAGTATACTGCCACATATTGAATTTATAAATGAATGTGGGATATTCCGAGTATTCTGCAAGCCAGAAATCATAACCGCTGATGCGAGCTAATTCATACTCAAAATAACCGATTTCACGGTTAAAATAAATCATAACCTCTCTGCCGGCAAGCTCAATTTCATTACAGAAATTCACGGCACATTCGGTTATCTGCTCACTTGTCATATTTGCAGTTCTCGCCTCGGCATTATCAACATATTCCCAGTCGTATACAACGGGCATCTGCAATTCTCTGTCGCCGAGAGCAGAAAGAACGTAGCGTGCCTCTTCCCTCGCCTCCCCGGCATTCGTTGCCTGAGAATAAAAATATACGCCGACCTTAAGCCCTGCATTCACGGCACCGTCATAGTTCTTATAAAAATTGTCGTCAATCCCCATAATTCCCTTGGAGCCGTAGCCTCTGTAGCCGATTCTGAGAATCGCAAAATCAATCCCGTCTGAAGCTACCTCTTCCCAGTTGATATTTCCCTGAAAAACGGAAACGTCAATACCTGTAAGAAAAGTGCGTGTTTCATCCGAATATTCCATTCTGCCTCGTTCATCGGAATAAAAGAGCTTCGGGTCAAGCACACTCTCGTCAACGTCATCGTGTACGGGAACAAAATCTCCGTTTATATCGGTTGCATAGGGAGATGAACCCGGTTCATCAGGAACTATGAACGTACAACCCGACAGAATTATTGAAATTGAGATAACTAAAACAATTAATTTTTTCATATAAACCTCAAAAAAGCGTGCATATTGTACAGTGACATTATACACGCTTTTTGTTTTTCTTTCAACAGAAAAGTATTAACAAATTCTTAAGATTACTCTTCTTCCGGAATTGAATTGATATCGTAAGGAGTAGTCTGATAAACGAAATAATTAAGCCAGTTGCAATAAAGAAGATTTGCGTGAGCTCTCCAACGTACTATCGGCTCGTTTTCGGGATTGTCGTCCGGAAAATAGTTTACGGGCACTTTGATATCAAGTCCTTTTTTCACGTCTCTGTCATATTCTTCTTTGAGTGTTACGGGATCGTATTCCGAATGTCCCATAACAAAAACCTGCTTGCCCTTTTCCGTGACAACACAGTAAACGCCTGCTTCATCAGAGGATGCAAGAATCTTAAGCTGTGGAACGTTTTCAATATCCTCTCTTCTGACGCTCGTGTGTCTTGAATGAGGCACCCAGAATTTATCGTCAAAGCCTCTGAAAAGAATTGAACGCTTATAATCTACCTTATGTGGAAAAACTCCGAACATTTTCTCAGGAAGGTCATATTTTTCAATACCGTAATGGTAATAAAGACCTGCCTGTGCACCCCAGCAGATATGGAAGGTGCTGTGCACGTGTGTTTTTGACCACTCCATAATTTCGCAAAGCTCCTGCCAGTAGTCAACCTCCTCAAAGGGAAGCTGTTCAACAGGGGCTCCCGTTATAATCATTCCGTCAAAATATCGGTCCTTTACATCCTCAAAGGTTTTATAAAAAGCAAGAAGATGCTCTGCGGAAATGTGCGTGGGAACGTGGCTTGCTGTCATTATAAGCTCGATTTCAATCTGCAAGGGAGTATTGCCGAGAATACGTGACAGCTGTGTTTCCGTCGCTATTTTCTTCGGCATAAGATTGAGAACAAGAATTTTAAGGGGACGAATATCCTGAGAAATAGCTCTTGTTTCCGTCATTACGAAAATATTTTCGTCGGTGAGAGTTTTTACGGCAGGAAGCTCATTGGGAATTTTAATGGGCATTAAATTTCTCCTTAGTCAATGTTATTGAGTGCCTGTTCAATATCGGCAATAAGGTCCAGACTGTTTTCAAGCCCGCAGGAAAGACGGATAAGGTCTGCAGAAATACCTGCCGCAGTAAGCTCTTCCTCCGTCATCTGACGGTGTGTTGCATTTGCAGGGTGAAGACAGCACGAACGGGCATCTGCAACGTGGGTTTCAATAGCTATAAGCTTCAGAGATTTCATAAACTTCTCAGCTGCAGCTCTGCCGCCCTTTACTCCGAAGCTGATAACACCACAGGAGCCGTCGGGCAGATATTTCTGAGCAAGAGAATAATACTTATCGCCTTCAAGGCCGGAGAAATTGACCCAGGATATTTTGTCGTTTGCAAGTCGG
>JAZNAI010000019.1:0-15430 GCA_045586465.1 Acutalibacteraceae bacterium
TTCCGAGGGTTGTTATTTTTTGCAAACGAAAGTTACAAAAGTTATGTAACGGGCGGGGCAACCCCGCCCCTACCGTGCTCACATCTCCGCTGCTAAATTATGATTTATTGAAAGGATTAGCTTATGAAAGAAAAAATTTCAGCATATATTGATTCTCAGAGAGAGGATTTTCTTAAAGACCTTAAAGGTCTTGTGGATATAAAAAGCGTGCGTGAGGCACCCCTTCCCGGTATGCCCTTCGGCGAGGGTCCTGCAAAGGCACTTCGGGAAGCAATAAAAATTTCCGCTGCCCACGGCTTTGACACCGTAAATTTTGAAAATTACGCAGGTGAAATCACATACGGAAAAGACCCCGTGCTTATGCTTCTTGCACATCTTGATGTAGTTGATGAGGGAGACTTCTGGACATACGAGCCCTACAATATGAAAATTGTTGACGGCAAAGCCTACGGCAGAGGCACAACCGACGATAAGGGTGCAATGCTCTGCTGTCTTTACGCATTAAAGGCTGCCCGTGAGCTTTTCGGTGAGCCGAAGAAGGGTGTTCGTCTTGTTATGGGCTGCGGTGAAGAAACGGGAAGTGAGGATATGGATTATTATTTCTCAAAAAGAGAAATGCTCCCCTATACTCTTTCCCCCGATGCAGACTATCCCCTCATAAATCTTGAAAAGGGCAGATTTGCTCCTAAATTTACAAAAACCGCAGAAAACAGCGGTGAAAAAACCGTAGTTTCCTTCTTCGGCGGCACAACAGGAAACATAGTCCCCTGTAAATCGAGGGTACTTCTTTCGGGCATAACCGCAGAAGAAGCAAAGCCGTCAATTAATGAGATAAGCGCAAAAACAGGTGTTGATTTCTCCATAGAGGAAGAAAACGGGAAGCTTTGCATATCCGCTCTCGGTGTTTCTGCCCACGCTGCCCACCCGGAATCCGGCAATAATGCACAGACGGCGCTTATTTCTCTTATAAACGCTCTTCCCCTGACAGAAAATGAAACAACAGCTTCCTTCAGAGCATTGGAAAAGCTCTTCCCCCACAAGGAGACAGACGGCTGCTCAATCGGTGTTAAGATGAGTGACGAAACATCAGGTGCACTTACACTTAACTTCGGTGTGCTTCATTTCGAAAACGGAGTTTTCACGGGAAGTCTTGACCTTCGCTGTCCGCTTTGTGCAAATGAAGAAAACGTAAAGGCTGTAATCGCAAAGGCATTTTCCGAAAACGGCTTTGCCTTTGAGGGTGAGCCCTCTATGATTCCCGTTCATTACGTGCCCGAGGATGCACCCGTTATAAAGACCGCACTCAAGGTTTACGAGGAATATACGGGACTTCCCGGAGAGTGCCTTTCAATCGGCGGCGGCACCTACGTCCACGATATTCCGGGCGGTGTTGCCTTCGGAATTGAATTTTCAGGCACCGACTACAGAATACACGGAGCGGATGAATTTGCGGTAATTGATGAATTGCTTCTCACCGCAAAAATGTATACCGCAATTATTTATGAACTTTGTTACTGAGGATGTAAAAATATGAACGTTGAACTTTTAGCCCCTGCAGGCTCCTTTGAAAGCCTGAAAACCGCTTTATATTTCGGAGCGGATGCCGTTTACTGTGGCGGTCCTCTTTTACAGCTGAGAGCCTCAGGCGCAGGCTTCTCCTTCGAGGACCTTAAAAATGCCGTGGAGTACACCCACGAAAGAGGTAAAAAGCTGTACGTAACGGTAAACTGCTTTGCCGAGAATGAAGAAATTGAGGTTCTCGGTGATTACGCAAACACACTTTATAACATAGGCGTTGATGCGGTAATTGTTTCCGATCTGGGAGCAGTAGCGGAAATCAGAGAAAAATGTCCCGCCCTTCCCGTACATATTTCCACTCAGGCAAACACCCAGAACTTCAAAACAATTGAGGTTTATCACAAGATGGGTGTGGAAAGAGTGGTGCTCGGCAGAGAAATGACTATGGAGCAGATTGAAGCTCTTCAGGGCAAAATCCCCGAGGATATGGAAATTGAGGTTTTCGTGCACGGCGCTATGTGTATGGCATATTCGGGCCGCTGTCTTTTAAGCTCCTTCCTTTCCAACCGCTCGGGAAACAGAGGCGAATGCTCACAGCCCTGCAGATGGAACTATTATCTTATGGAAGAAAAAAGACAGAATATGTTCCTGCCCGTAATTGAGGAGGACGGTGCGACGGCAGTTCTCAGCTCCACCGACCTGAAGGCCATAGAATTCCTCGAAAGACTCGAAAAGGCAGGCGTAAAATCCTTCAAAATTGAGGGCAGAATGAAATCCCCCTATTATGTGGCAACGGTTGTCAATGCATACCGCCACTATATGGACGGCACCGCCACCCTTGAAGAGTGCGAGGCTGAGCTCGACTGTGCATCCCACCGCCCCTTTGCCTCAGGCTTTTATTTCGGCGAAGCAAAGGCTGACCCCAATAACGACGGACTTTACCACCAGACCTGCTCCTTTATCGGCATTGTCTTAGAGGACCTCGGTGACGGAAGATACTTAGTTGAGCAAAGAAACCGCTTCGACGTGGGAGACACACTCGAAATTCTCTCTCCCTCGGCTATCGGTATGTCCTTTGAGGTTACGTCTATAAAGGACAAAAACGGTGAAGACAGAGAAAGCGCACACCTTGTCCAGGAAAAAATTAATATTTTCTGTCCTCATAAGCTTCACGAGGGTGATATTCTCAGAAAACGGCTTACTTAATAGTGCCATATTGTCCTATAACTTATTGACAAAGCAAAAAATTTTATATATAATAACAGAGGTTAACGACATAAACTGATTTTTTGTGTCATTAAAACTCACTAAAGGAGATATTTTTATGCTTTTCTTAAACGATATTATATTGATTTGTGTGCTTTCTGCTCTCGCAGGTGCGGGCGTTGCAGTTGCTGCATTCTTCCTTTTCAGAGGTAAGGGCAAGAAGAATGCTGACGATATGAAGCCCTCAGACAAGAAGAACATCATCATTGGCCTGCGTGATAATGCTGAAGTCTTCGCAGACCTTCTTGAGCCTCTCTTCCTTCTTGCTTCCGGCAGAACAGAAAGAAAGGATGAGGTTCTTGATGCCTGGTATGAAAGAGTAAATGCACTCGAGGGCAACAAGGAATTCAAGGAATCCTTCGTAAAGAAGTTCAAGGAAATCGGCTCCTTCAAGGGCAAGAAGGGCAAGTACGTTAAGTGCGCAAACAAAATTCTCAAGCACTGCTACAAGGCAGGTATTGAGCGTGAGGATGAAAGCATTGTTACAGCTGATGAAACAACAGCTGAAAAGTATGATATCATCGGCGCAGGTTCAATTGAGGCAGGTAAGGTTTACGACGTATTCGTACCCTACTGGGAGCTTGAAATTGAAACAAAGGACGAAAACGGTGAAGAAGTTGAAACCGAAACAGTTCTTTGCAAGGGCGCTATCCGATAAGCTGAATAAAAGTGAAAGAGGTAACACAAAAGTGTTACCTCTCTTTTTTTGCGGATTTTTTTATAAGTTAAAATATGCCTTTATACGTTCTGCGGAAAGGGGAAGCTTTTCCTTCACGGTATTCTTTTCTGCATTTTCCGCAAAGCCGTCAATGCGGTCGGTTGTGACGGCAATACCCTCTCCTTCCAGAATCTGCACGCAAGCCTCATACCACGAGGTATCTCGGTTTGCTCTGGAAAAGCAAAGGGAGAGCACATCACCGAAGCCGATGCATGAGCAGGTAACTGCAAGTCCGTAGCGTCTTGTGTCACCGTTTACAAACTGAAGTCTTTCAATATCGGTGGAAAGTGAATCGGGAAGCTTGCAGGCTCCGTAATTCGTGAATATGGTAGTAACCCCTGCGTGGGTGTTTTTCTGCATCATACGCATAACAGGCTGCTTGATAATTCCCGGTACAATTCTTATTACGGGATTATTTACAAGCGCACCGTATTTATTTATAACCTTCTGCAGCTCTTCTTTTTTCAGCTGAGCTTTGAGCTGTCCTCTTGTTTCTTCAAGAATTTCACGAAGAGTAACGTCCGTCCTTCCCTTCGGCTCAAAGGTAACGAAGGTCTGGACCGTGAAATTGCGAAGGGTCATTGTGGGGAAAAATCTTCTTAAGTTTACGGGAGTGGCTATGGTGATGGGTTCGGTTATGGGTTTTTCCTGACTTTTTATAATACCGAGAATAAGAATTGCGGTAAGGTACTCCGTTACTGTCATATTCTCTCTGTGGGCAAGCTCCTTCACCTTTTCGGTGCTCATTCTTGCAAAGAGAAGACAGGTAACACCCTCTTCATATTCCTCGGGAAAATGAAAGGCCTTCACGCTCTTATCCTTTGCCTTTTCTCCGCCCTTTTCGTAATAATCGCTGAAGGAATCCCTGATGTTAAGAGAGGGGTCTTCGTCGGTTACATAATCCCCCGTTTCTCCCTTTCTCAGCTCGTTATAACGGGCAAGAAGTGCCTTGAAATAAATAATTATACCCTTGCCGTCACCAAGAGAATGGGAGCAGTCAATATTTACTCTGTTTTTCTTATATGTAATTCTGAAATCGGGAGTGCCGTCCTTACGGAGCACTATTGGCTTCATGCCATATTTCGTTTCTTCGCTTACCTCAGGCATTTTTTCCGCCTCAACGAGATAATTCCAGAAAAAGCCTCTTTTAAGGTAAGCATAAGTGGCAGGATAAAAGGGCTTAAGGTCCTTTACAGCCCTTCTAAGGGCAACGGGGTCTATATCGTGATTAAAATATGCGCTGAAGCGAAAGGTCCTTCCCCAGCTTTTATCTGAAAGAGAAGAAAACATTATTGCCGCTGTATCAACTCTATGCCATCTGAAATCCGCCATTGTGTGCCTCCGCAAATAAGTCATTCTAACAAATGATATCACTTTTTTCCTTTTTTTTCAACATTATTACAGGGATTTAACGGAAATTTAATTTTTTGTCCTTACTTGACTAAACCATATAATTTATTTATTATATCCTTATAAATACAAAGGAGAGTGCCTATGAAATACACCGTTTTAAGCTTTCTTAGAGGATTGATTGCAGCTATTACCGCCTTTTTTATCGGCATCGGCGGATTTCTCGGAAAAACAGAGGAGCCCTCGGAGCCTCTTCCCGGAAATCTGATTTTCGAATACAGCGAGGAAAGTGCCGATTATTCTCTTAATATTGACCCCGAGGATGAAATTCACGACATAAGCGACCTGCTTTTCGGAATTTTCTTTGAGGACATAAATTTTGCAGCTGACGGCGGTCTCTATGCCGAGATGGTTGCAAACCGCTCCTTCCAGTATACGGAAATTGCTGAAAATAACGAGCTTTACGCCTGGAAGACCGTGGGCAATGCCGTGAATGAGGTTATAAAGGACGACGGGGAAAATTATCTTAACATAAATAATACAAATTACCTTGTCATAAAAAATGCTTCATCCGAAAAAGCGGGTATTGAAAACAGAGGCTTTCTTGACGGTATGGCAGTTAAGGAAAATGAAAGCTACAATGTTTCATTCTATGCAAAATCAGCTGACTACAGCGGAAAGTTCACGGTGCGCCTTGCCGTAAACGGTGAAATTCAGGCAGAAAAAATTCTTATTGATGAAATTTCCGACGAGTGGAACAAATACACGCTTACAATCACCTCTCCCGTGACGGCACACGAGGGTGTAACCCTTCAGCTTCTGATTGATGAGGGTGAAGTGTGCTTCGATATGATTTCGATGTTCCCCAAAAACACCTTCAAGGGCAGAGAAAACGGCATGAGAAAGGATTTAGGTGAGATGCTTGAAGCATTAAGCCCTAAATTCCTCCGTTTCCCCGGCGGCTGTATAATCGAGGGTTATGACGACGATACCGCTTACGACTGGAAGGATTCAATAGGTGTTGACGAAAGCCGTGAGCCCCTTTTATTCGGCGGCACCTACGGTGATGTTGCCGCAAGAAAACAGGGAATTAATCTCTGGACAAATATTGCAGCAACAGACGACCCTCTCCCCTGCTTTATGTCATACGGTCTGGGATTCTATGAATATTTCCTTTTATGTGAGGACATAGGTGCTGTGGGCGTGCCTGTTCTTAACTGCGGACTTTTCTGTCAGATGAGAGGCAAGGGTCCCGTAGAAATGTATACCCCCGAATTTCAGCGCTATATTGATGATATGCTCGACCTTGTTGAGTTCTGCCGAGGAGACGAGAGCACCGTATGGGGCAAAGTAAGAATAGCTATGGGACACGAGGCACCCTTTGAGCTTAAATACATCTGCATCGGTAACGAAAACGAGGGACAGGTATATTTTGAAAGATACTCTGCCTTCCTCGAGGCCTTCAACAAAGAGAAAGCGGAAAATCCCGAGCTTTACGATGGCCTTGAGCTCATTTATTCAGCAGGTACGGATGATGCAACAAGCGGTGCACAGTATCTGCCCTCTTACGAATACGCAAAGAACGAGCTGGATAAAATGGGCTCCGAAAACGTGCTTGATTTTGCAGGAGCTACAGACCAGCATTACTACAACGATCCTATATGGTTTTTAAGAAATGCAGATCATTACGATGAAGATAACTACAAGCGTGATTTCAGCGAAATGACTGACACCATTTACGGCGGCGGAATCAACGTATTCTTAGGTGAATATGCCGCAAGAAGCAACCGCCTTGAAGCAGCTCTGGCAGAAGCCGCTTATATGACGGGACTTGAAAGAAACGGCGATATAGTAAAAATGGCAGCTTACGCTCCCCTTTTCGGTCAGCTTACAGCTACACATTGGTCTCCCGACCTTATATGGTTCAACAATCATCAGGTAACAGGCTCTATCAGCTACTATGCACAGAAGCTCTTCAGCAATAATCAGGGAACAAAGGTACTCTCTCACGAGCTTACGGGAGCAGAAATCCAAGAGGGCAGTATTACGGGCAAGGTAGGTGTCGGCACCTGGTACACCTCGGCAGAATTTGATAACCTGACCGTAACCGACAACGAAACGGGAAAAACTCTCGGCAAGGATAAGTTCTCAATTAAAAATATGTGGTGGAACTGGGAAACACCCACAGACGGCAAATGGAAAATCAAGGGCGGAAAATTAAATCAGCTTGACACCTGGATGGAATACAGCGATACGGGAAGCGTTGCCTACTTCGGTGACGATACCTGGAGCAATTACACCTACACGCTTGAGGCAACAAAAACAGGCGGTGATGAGGGCTTCCTTATCCATTTCGGTGTAAAGGATACGGGAAATAATTATTTCTGGAATCTCGGCGGATGGGGCAACACCCGAAGCGTGGTACAAAAGATTGAAAACGGCATCAAAACTGAAATTCTCGCAACAAATACGGATTTCACCGTTGAAACGGGTAAAACATACGAAATTAAGCTTGAGGTATCGGGCACACTCGTAAAAGGCTTCATTGACGGTGAAATGCAGTTTGAATACGATTTCGGAAATGATGCATACGCAGAATGTTACACGGTTGTCAGCACCGACGATACGGGTGACATTATAGTAAAGCTCGTTAACGTAACGGGAAACACAAAGACAGTTGCAATTAATCTCGGTGAGGCTGAGGTTGAAGCCACCGCAACAGTTCAGCAGATGAAGGGTGACGACCTTAATAACGACAATATTTTAGGTGCTGAGGAGGACTGCAAAATTGAAGAATTCACAATTGACGGAATTTCATCGCAGTTCAATTACACCGTTCCTATGTATAGTGTTACGGTATTAAGAATCCACAGATAAAATTTACGGAGAGCAGAAAATGCTCTCCGTTATTTTTATTGAAATTTAATTCTCCAATCGATAACACTTACGGAATCCCATCTGATAGCCCTGCCTATAGGGTCTCCGAGAGAGCAAAGCCATTTACAGTAATACTGAAGACCGTCCTTCGTGAATACCATAACGTCAGGCTGAAGGGAAAGAAGCCTTATTTCTTCCGAACCGGGCTCCTCAATAACCCACACCGCAAGTCTTTCTCCGTCAAAGCCGAACTCACTTCTGTAGGAGAAATAATCTCTGTCGGCTATTGTTTCAGGGGGCATTGTGCCTGTGAGAGCGGATTCGTATATTCCGTCTTCATTTATTGCAACAACATTGAAATCACCGTCATTTTTAATAAACACGAAGAAATCCTCATTCTGCGAAACACGGATAAAATCCGCGAAGGTGAAATCAAAAAGCTCAATTGCCGTCTTGTCTGTCATTGTATCCATATCAATAATATGAAGAATGAACTTTTCATTTTCGTGAAGACCGAGATAAATCTCTTTCCTTTCTTCGTCAACAGAAAGGCTTTCTGCCGTAGCATCCGAGGGGATAGAATAAACTGTTCTGAGCTCCTCATATTTTATATCGTCTTCCGTGTAAGGCAGGGAATATATGCCGTAGCCCCCGGGGATAAGAGAAGTATCAACAAGCTCCCTTTTATTCTCGTGATCGGCATTTATCTCATTTTCAAAGGTGAAATAAATATCGTTTTCCGTACGTACAAAATTGAACCAAAAATCAAAGCTGTTTCCTTGGCTTGACTGATAGGAAAAGTTGCCGTACTCATTCGGGAAAACTGTTATTTCACGGACATCGCTTTCCTTGACGGGAATTCTTAAAAATTCATTGAGTGCATTAATAACACCCTGACCTCTTAAGGGGGATATGCCCTCAAATGAGTATTTACCCTTTTCATCCGCACCGAAGCCGCGCTCCCAACCAATGTGAATACCCGGAAGAGCTATATTTACCGTTACGGGATAATACTCAAAATAATCACAGAACCTGACTTGCGTGCCTGCCTTTTCACCTGTCCTTGTTACTTCAGCCTTCAGCTCCTCCACAAAACGGTTAAGCTCGGGATTGTCATTTTTAAGCTGAACAATACCAAGGGAAGGTGTGGATATCCCGTAAAAGGGATTGACTTCACGGGAAAGACTGTAAAATGTGACGTAATCATACTCCGTTTTTGTTTCCTTGAAGGGAGTGAACTCAACATCCCAGAAAATCTCCTCGTGATAGCTGAAGTCCATTTCGGCAGTTATACCTTCAAGATATCTTCTGTCGCCCCATTCATCAACGGGAGTAAATGTAACATTATCGCTTTCCTTAATAAGGGAATAACCCGTAAAAGAAATGAGAGAAGCTCCGAGAAGCATAAGAACCAAAAGAAAGCATAAAACTCTCTTCATAGTTACACCTCCTCACCCATAATGTCAGAAAGTGCCTTTCCTACTCTGTCGGGGCGGTAATGATATGTTTCCTTAATATAACTCATAAGAGTTTTGCCTTCATTCTCAAGAGCCTCTGCTGTTTTGTCACCGATAATTTCACCCTCACGGATAAGAATTGCTCTGCCGATAAAGTCCGACACCTCTTCAATAAGGTGCGTTGAGAGGATAACGGTTTCGTTTTCGTTGAGAATGCCTGACAGCACCTTGTAAAAATCCTCACGGTTGAAAACGTCGTTTCCTGCAAAGGGCTCATCCATAAAGATGTAATCAGCTCCCTGAGAAAGAGCAAGAATTACCTCAAACTGATTTTTCTGACCTGCGGAAAATGTGCGAAGAGGTCTGTTTTTGGGAAGCTCAAAAAACTCCATAAGTCCCGTATATCTCTTTTCATTAAAGGAGGGAAAATGCTCCTTATAGAAATCAAGGTGGGCAGAGGGTGTAAGTGCCGGAAAAAACGAGTGCTCACAGGTGGCAAAGGACAGCTTTTCAATATTTTTGTGAGTTATCTTCTCTCCGTCAAGGGTAATTTCACCTTTATGTGGGATAAAGCCGAAAATACTTTTCATAAGTGTGGTTTTACCTGCACCGTTTTCACCGAAAAGTCCCACAATCTCTCCTCGGGGCAGCTCCAGAGAAACGTTATTAAGAGCCAATTTCGTGCCGTATTTTTTTGTAAGTCCTTCTATTTTAATCATAATAAATCCCTCCATATATTGGCATTCCACCACGGATACAGATATTCCTCAGGTACAAGCGCAAGATAGATTTCAATATAGATAAAGTTCAGAATATATATAAGAGCAATACCGAGTATTATAAAAATAACGGGAACGGCAAGACATCTTATATAAAGCTCAAGAGGATTTTTAAGCCGTCTCATAGTGTAGATGCTTTTTGAACCGATAAAGTGATGCAGAAAGAAATACACACCGAGAAGTGCCATACACAAGAAGAAAATCTTAAAAATATCAAAATTAGCATTAAAGCTTATCAGGGGCTGCATTTTTTCATCCCCTGAGAAGACTCTGTTTCCTGCGTCATCATAAGAAGTTATTTTTCTGTAGAAATACATAAACCTTTCCAGGAATGCCATAAAGGCGGTAAATCCGCATAAAACAAGCCCCGATAAGGAAATAAGTACAACGGGCTTTATTCCTATGCCGGCAGGAACAAGTCTGCTTGATTTACGAGTCATATTCTTCCCTCCTTGAACGGACTATTCCGAGAGCTATGAGAAGTGTGCCGACAGCCGTCAGAGCAACGGGAATATTCTCGGTATAGTTAAATCCCGGAGAAGTCCAGAAAATAAATACAGCAGCTGACAGAACAAGTATACCGAAAATGTATTTGCTGCCTCTGCGCCAGAGATAAGAAAATGCGGAAAGATTAAATCCGAGAGACAGTATAATCAAAATATTTCTTATTACCGTCACGATGTTTCTGCCTGCAAAAATTTCATGTATAAAGGATGTGGAGTAAAAGGTAAGATATACTGTCTGATTGGTAATATAGTCTGCCCTAATAAATGTTGTTCCCCAGTTTGCAAGTGCAAAGCACAGAGAAACCTCAAAAACGAAAAGTAAGAATATCATAAGGCAGTTATAAAGTGCCTGAATCACATAGACCTGCTTTTCGCTGATTCTGAGCCTTCTCAATGTATATCCCGTCTTAGTGCGGAATTCCATTCCCGTTTTCATAAGAAGGATTCCCGTAAGAAGCAGAGTAAAAGAAAAAACATAGGAAAGACCTATTCTATCAGTATAAGCGTTGAATGCATCAGAAATAATCTTATTTTCCAGCACTCTTTCGGAGAACATATTTGTGTAAAAAACTGCTGTCTGCAAAAGGGCGGATACAGCCCACAAAACGGGGAGTCTCCATATACTCTCTCTTGCAATAACTGTAAACACCGATAAATATTTTTTCATGCTCTCACCTCAGTCCCAGTTTTCTTCAATAAGACGGGCAGCCTCTTCACGGGTAAGACCCATCTGCTTAAGTGCCATAGTTATGTTTTTGATATCGGTCAGCAAAAGCTCTTCTTTTATCCTTCCGATTAACTCCTCTGTTACCGAAATCACACTTTTTGCACCTGTGCGGGATATTATCAGCCCCTGCTCCTCTAAAAGAGCAAATGCCTTTTGCACGGTGTTGGGATTTACCCCTAAAAGTGCTGACAGTACACGCCTCGAGGGAAGCTCGTCCCCGTTTGTGACAGTTCCTGCAATAAGCCCTCTTTTAATGAATAATATTATCTGTAAATAAATTGGAAGTATCCCGTCAGGGATAAAACCGTCAAAGGAAATCATTGCTTTTACCTCCTTTACTGTATTACACGCATAATACACTTTACAACCGTATTATATGTGTAATACACTTTAAAGTCAATACTTTTGGGCAAAAAAAATTTAAGGACCGCATTTGCGGTCCTTTTGACTTTATTTATATTATTTATTTTGCGAGGACAGAAAAATTTTCTCTGATTTCATTTGCGGTGCCTGTTGAAAGGTAAAAATCGTAGCTTGTGGGGTTAAAGCTTAAAAGGTATGAGGGGAAAAACATAAACAACGCAGTAAAAAATGCAATAATCTTTTCCATATCTGCTTCTTAAATTCCCGAAAAGGGACATCGGCAAAATCCGACATCCCTTTCGGTAATTGATTTTTACTTGATCTCACCATTGCAGTAGTAAAGAGTATTATAATCGAAATACTGTCCGTAATTCTCTCTGGTTACTCTTGTTCCGCCGCAGACGATATTTTCAACAACAGCGTTCTTCTCAATCGACGTGCCTACCGTTCCCTCTCTTGAGAAGGCATTGATAACGTTGAGTGCAGTAACTTCATTGTCTTCATGCATAATTCTGTTCATCTTTTCATAAGAAATGTTCTTGAACTTGATGCCGTCAATTGTGTAGTAATTTACCTTATCGTAAATTATACAGTGCATTGCTGCCGCCTCGTTACGGCAGATTTCAATGCCGTCAAATACGATATTGGAAAGTCTTCTGCGGTAAGTATCTGTACCTGAGTTCTCTGCATAGTCCTCAATAACAACACCGATTGCGGGAATTCTTAAGTAGTTCCAGGTTGCATCGTGGAAGAGAACTACGTTATCCTCGAAGTAAACATTGCTGATATTCTTAAAGGTTTCACCGAAGATACCGAAGGCTCTTGCCTTACCGATCCATGCATAGCAGTTTCTTACGGTAACATTGTTGGTAACTGCATTTTCGCCTCCGCCGAGAGTCTTTACAACGAAGCCATCGTCACCGGTTCTTGCGAAGCAGCCTTCAACAAGAACATCTCTGGAGTTGCAGATGTCGAATGCGTCGGAGTTCTGCCTGTAGCCGTAAACATCAACGTCCTTGATATGAACATTATCCGAATCGTAAACCACAAATGTCCACTGAGGTGAGTTAATAATTTTAATACCGCGGAATTCTACATTATTTGAATCTGCAATAATAATACCGCGTCTTTCACTTCTGTCAAGATGCCCGAGGTCAATTGCACCGTAGCCGAGAACCTTGAAGTCAGTTACGCCGTTAGTATTGATAAAGCCCCATCTGTTCTGTCCGATTCCGCTATTTGCATTTTCACTGTAGCCGTCTTCGTCAGCCTGATTATTTATATTATACTTATGAGGGGCAACTAAAACCGAGCCCTTACGAAGATAAATTGCAATCTTCTGCTCGCCTACAAAGGGTATATTCTCTATGTCGTCGATATATGAATCATACTCGTCACCCTTTGATTTATCACCAACAACATATACCGTATAGTCATCATCGCGAAGCTTCTGAATTTCTGCATCTTCATCAATATCCTCACGCACATTGATTGTATATGCATAAGCCTGATTTTCATCGTTAAAGAGGAAGGTATGAGTACCGTAGCCCGAAACAACAGCCTTTACGGTTCCGTTTGTAACGGTTGCGGTTTCACCTGCTGAGGCAGGAAGAATAACTGCATTATTGATGGTTATATAACCGGTGTTGCCTGTGATTTCGATTTCAAAGCTTGTTGCTTCACCCTTCTTGATATAAACCTCAGAGAAGGAATGTATTGCACCCTGCGCAGATTCACCAACATAAACCGTTGCACCGTAAACAGGGATTTCGGTAGTTGTAATATTTTCTGAGCCGTTAACTCTACCGGTTATCTTTGCCTTGAAATAGGGAGACTTAACAATACTGTTATAACTTGTACCCTTATTTGTTGCCCATATATCCTTTTCTTTGCCGAAGGCTTCACTTGCCTTGTAAGTATAATCATTAAGACCCACATCAACACCGAGAGTAGCAAGAGCTGCATCGGGATACTGAAGGTAAGTATAATTTACATAAATCTTTGTATGGCAAATGTCACAAAGAGTATCCTTAGGATTCTCGTCCTTGTGAGCAAGCATTGTATTTTCCTCGGTAATCTGATCCTTTGTGTTACAGCCGTTGTCGCAGTATGCGGTCTTTGTGCCGTTGCTTACACAGGTTGCATTTCCGTCAGATGTATAATTTGTAAACTTGTGTCCGAGAGCAGAAGTATAAACACCCTTATAGGACTCTCCGCAGACTTTACAGGTAAAGGTTGTGTAACCGCCCTGAGTACAGGTTGCCGCAGTAATGATTTCGTCATAGTCGTGACCTATAGCATCATCAGACTGCTCAATATATGTGTATCTGCAGGTCTTACACTTATATACCGTACGGAAGCCCTCAGTACAGTTTGCAGAGAATGTTTCGCTTTCAAAATCGTGACCTTTTGCAGGCTCAACAAGCTCATTATAAGAAGAGGAACAGTTAGTGCAGGTGTAAACATTATAACCGGCAACAACGCAGGTTGCGGTTGTCGTCTTTTTCTGATAATTATGTCCCTTAGGCTCGGTATAGTCGCCCTCCTCCGTGTGAAGACAGAAGCGGCATCTGTACGTAGTGAAGCCACCCTGGGTACAGGTAGCGGGCTTTACGGTTACGGTATAAGCATGGTTACCCTCACCACCGTAGGTTTCACCGCAGATTTCGCACACAGCACTCTGAAGGCAGTTTCCGTTACCGCCTGTATGCACGTGCTCACCGGGTATTACCGTCTCTTCTACTACAGGCTCTGTTGTCTGCACGGGCACCTCTGTGTCCTTGAAAGCAAACGGGAACAGGAACTGTAATATAGATACGAAAAACAAGAAGAATTCCATAAACATATTCATAGTCTGGACCTCCGGATAATTATTCACAATATATAATAACATACAGTTTATTTTTAGTCAACCAAAATAAGCCCCCGAAAAAACCGGGAGCTTACAAAAATACTGCAGTTATTTAGTTATTTTTCCACAAATTTTTAGAGATTTTCGTAATTTATACGCCTGTCCCTGAAATAGAATTCCTTATCTCGCTCGCCTATTTCACGGAGCACCCTGCAGGGATTTCCCACGGCAACGACATTTGAAGGTATATCCTTTGTGACAACACTTCCGGCACCGATAACCGTATTGTCACCTATAGTAACACCCGGCATAACAAGAACGCCTGCACCAAGCCAGCAGTTTTTACCGATATGCACGGGGACATTGAACTGATACTGCTTTTCACGAAACTCGGGAAGAATCGGGTGTCCTGCGGTAGCAATAACACAGTTGGGACCGAACATCGTGCCGTCCCCCACGTAAATGTGAGTATCATCAACTAAGGTAAGCCCGAAGTTAGCATATACGTTATTTCCGAAATGCACGTGCTTTCCGCCCCAGTTTGCGTGAAAAGGAGGCTCAATATAGCAGTTTTCTCCGATTTCGCAGAACATCTCTTTCAGCATCTCTTCTCTCTTATCAAGCTCTGTGGGTCTTGTCATATTAAAATCATAGAGCTTATCAAGACATAAAAGCTGCTCCTTCATTATTTCATCATCTGAAGGGTAATAAATATCACCCGAATGTATTTTTTCAAGCTGTGTCATAGTAACTCCTTAAATCATAATTTATCTTCGCAAGCAATTTGCCATTTGTACTCGTAGGGGAGGGGTCTCCCCTCCCTATTCAGAAAGCTGTTATTTTATAAAAAAGTTACAGATGTTATGTAACGGGCGGGGGCGAATGAGTGTGCCGCTGCCGGGGGCAGATGAAGGCACACGAAAGAGGTGAAGAAACAAGGAGTATTGCGACCGCTCTAAGGGAAGCAAGACGACTATGTTTCTGAGGGACATCCCGCCCCTACCGTGCTCACATCTCC
>JAZNAI010000020.1:0-3701 GCA_045586465.1 Acutalibacteraceae bacterium
TTATCATAAGGTTCACTCTGGAAATAAAGCATTGTGCATTCGGGAAGTTCTGCTATTTTGTAGCCGTCAGGCAAAGGCTTCCCGTAATCTAACGGAACTTCAACACCTGATGCACTATTACTGTAACCATTCTCTTGTAAAAATTCAGGCAATTCAAGGATTGCTGCGGTATCAAACTTCTCAGGAATGCTGTTCTGAAGTCCTTCCCAATCACAACCTGCTTCTTCACAATAAGATAAATAACCTGTTGCCGATTTTGACGGCAGATAAATAAGTTTTCTTTTCGGTCTGTCCATAGGTATTACAGTACAGATTGATGTACTTTCCATCTCTCGTCCTTCTTTCAAGATATGATAGTGATTTGCAGGGTGACCGATATACAAAGGTATCGCAATCGGACTTTTACGGTACTCATCAGGAGTAACAGAAAATCTTTTTGCAAAAGACCTTGTATAGCCTTCGTGAGAAGTGAAATGGCTGTCTAAAGCTACATCAAGCACATTATCATCTGTGGTAATCAGCTTCTCAGCACTCTTGCTTAATATAATCGCATTTACATATTCATATAGAGTTGTCTGCAAGAATTTATGAAACAATCTGTCAAGCTGACGGCGGGAATATCCGATGGCATGGCAGATGTTTTCAATACTGAAATCAGCATCGTTATGATGTAACTTTATGTATTTCTGAGTAGCAACAACTATTTCCAAATCGAACATACGGCACCCTTGAAATATGATAACAACAAATCAATCTGTTTTCTTGATTTATATGGACAATTTTGCTTTTCTTTTTACAATATAATCTATTTTTCAAACACTTCAAGTACGGTGTCGTAGTACTGCTCCTGGAAGTGAATCTGCTCTGCGATTTCTGCTTTTGTGAAGGAGCTTCCTTCGGGGGCGGCTATGAGCTTATCTTCATTGTCATTGTGGCGGTGGGCAATGCCGATAATTCTTGCGGTATATTCTGTGACAGGCTCGTTTACACCTAAAAGATACACGTCGAGCTCTTCCCCGTCACCGCCGATAACACCGGGGATATAGCCGTAATTTACGGGGTATGTAAGAGAATAATTGTCTTTTTTATGAATGAAGCCCAGGGGTCTGTCCATTTTTATATTAACGGTTTTTCCGAGAAAGGATTTCACAAGGTCCTTTCTCTTTTTGTATTCCTTGTACTTATTAAGAACCGTAAATTCTCTCAGATAAAGGCTTCTGTGGTCTTCGGTTTTTTCTTCATAATGAGAGAAAATTTCAATTGCCTTATCAATATCCACCCAACGGGGGCATACACCGTGGTCAATTTCCGTGGGGGTAAGGTGTGCTTCACCCTTTCCCGTCACCTCACAGAGAAAATAATGCGCTTCATAACAGGTATCAAAGCAATATTCGTATATTACAAGAAAAGGCTCAAAGGGCTTTACATCATAGCCCGATTCTTCCTTTAATTCTCTTATACAGCAGTCCTCGAAGGATTCTTCCCCTTCTCTTCCTCCGCCGGGAGACATATAGATATCCTTATTGGCTTCATAAGTCAGAAGCACCTTACCGTCACGTATAACAAGTCCACGGGAAGCAGGCCGTGTCTTTTTGGGAGGGTCGTCAAAATGTATTGAATACTGATTAATAATTTCCATATCTATCACCGTGACAATTTTAACATTCCTTTGAGAATTTATCAATCGAAAATATAATATTTTATAAATGAATTGACATTTTTCTACGGTTTGATATACTTAAACTGATATCACACAAGTGAGGGAAAAATATGGCTGATAACAAGGTACAGAATTTTTTTGTTGGTAATGACGCCGGTTGGGAAGATATATATGAGGGCAACGAAAAGGCTCAGTTTTACAAGGACAGCGAAACGGATTTTGTTGTCTGCAATTATACTCCCGAAAAAAGCGTAGAGGGTGAATGTAAATTTATCTCCACCTGGCCCGAAAAATTCAAAAAATTCGGACTTCAGTACGTGCTTAATACGGAATTTGCAAACTGGCACGGCTCACAGGTGACTGAGGACGGCTGGGACTGGTGCAACAGTGATGACGGCTGCCACAGAGTAAATCTGCATCCTGATTTCATTAAGGCACTGACAAAGGACGAAAACTGTCTCGGCATTATGTACGATGAAATGGAGCACTCCATCATCAACCGCAATCTTACCCTTACCATAAACAAAAGAGGAAAGCATCTGCCTGTGTTCCCCTTGGCTCTTTCCAAGGATGTTGTGATTCAGGGAGAGCTTTTAAGATTACAGCTTAAAGAGTTTGCCGATTATCATAAAAATAACGGTGCAAAACGCTTTATCGGTGAGCACGTTTTCCCCGTGCTTTTCCATTCCTTTGCGGCATCGGGAATAATACCCAATTTCAAATCTCAGAAGGAAAGCTACTCCGTTTTACAGTACGTAAATGCGGCAGGTGCTGCTTTACAGTACGGCACGGAGCTCTGGAACTGTGTTGACCTTTGGAATTACAACACCTTCCCGGGGCACTCTCCCGACGAAATGTATTACAATCTGTGGTTTTCTTACCTTGTGGGTACCTCGAGGGTTTATGTTGAGGGTGCAAGTCAGTTCTTTACAGACGGAAAGCCTAACAAATACGGTGAAGCGTATAAAAAATTTGCCACCGACGAAAGAAGAAAGCACAGAGACTACACCGTGCAGGACTACAAGCCTGAAATCGGTATTATAAGATATGACGATACCTACTGGGGACAGTGCGACCCCTTTATGTGGCGCCCCATTCTTTTCGGCAACAAGGATATAAAGGTAACTAAGACGGCAAGGGAATTTACCCGTGCATTCCACGTGATAACTCACGGAGAGACCTGCAGAAACGGACTTGCCTGGGACAGAGTATCTCCCTGGTCCCTTCGTCCCCATAAATCCTTCTGCTCAATGAACGGTGTTGCGGTGTTTGATGACAGAGTGACAAAGGAAAAGCTGACAACACTTAAGCTCTGCTTCCTTTGCGGATACTACATAAGCGATGAGACCCTCGGTGCTGTAATAGACCTTGTCAAAAATAACGGGCTTACCGTTGTGACACCGAAACGCTTCTGCCCCGAATATATAAGAAAACAGACAACGGGCAGTTTTACGGAGATTTCCGACGGCAAGGGAAAATGGATAGTAACGGGAAATGTGCTGTCCGGAAAAACGAAAAAGAGTGTAAAAAAATTCCTCGGAGTAAAAGGTGAAATGAAGTTCACCTACGGGGACAAAACTATAAGAATGAAGATTTCCAAGGACGGAAATTCATTTGAAATTATTTAAGGTAAAAGAGAACTATGAATTACAAAAGAACAAAACTTTCCTGCTATTATTCGTATCTTGGTATGGCTTCAATTTTCAGCCTGCCTCCCCTTCTTTTCAACACCTTTCACGAGATGTACGGAGTTTCCTACACACTCCTCGGCACTCTCGTTGCGGTAAATTTCTGTACACAGCTGACAATTGACCTTATTTTCACCTTCTTTACAAAGTATTTCAACATCAAAAAAACGGTCACAATAATGCCCGTAATAACCTCTGTGGGAATGCTGATTTACGCACTTGTGCCGTGGTTTTTCCCCCAATACGCATATTTAGGACTTGTAATCGGCACCTTTATTTTCTCAATTTCCGCAGGTCTTTCAGAGGTGCTGTTATCCCCCGTTGTGGCGGCTATTCCCTCTGAAAATCCCGAC